>JBBSPJ010000121.1:0-10983 GCA_038258905.1 Cytophagales bacterium | reverse complement strand
TAGAATCATGTGCCCAAAATAAAGTACAGACAAAGCAAAATCAATATTAATGCATTGTACAATAAAAAAGCTGCAGTAAAATTAGTTTATAAAGCTTAAATTAGCTTAACTTAATAGCATTGGGGCTGTGCCCTAGGTTTATAGATTTCAACCCTTTGGGCCTTAGTTATTTTTAATAAAATTGGCTTTTCTGATTGTAAAGAATGAATTAAAGCCAAAGCGGGCATAATCTATAACGCTACGTAGTCCTATGAACCAGAGTGCGAAGCGCTCTGAGGAAAATTATACAGGTACAACAAGCCTTGAAAGAGCGCAATCAGTGTTTATGGAAATAACTACCAGAATTTTAAGCCTTGGTTTGGCAAGACCCATTTGATAATGATCTATAAAAGTTGTTTTAATCATCTTTACTAAAGATCCCTTTTATTTTCTTAAATAATCCTTTTTTCTCTTTTCCATCTTCATCAAAATCTTTGGTTTTGGCTTTATCCTCATTAGTGAAAAGCTTTTTGAAAAACCCATCTTCTTTTGTAGGTGGGCAATCCATCATTCTTAGGACTTTTGCATCAGGATTCGGAAAGCGCTTGTTGTACATTTTTTTAGTTTGAGCATCTGCATTCACTTTTTGCATAAACAAGCCAAATAATGGAAGAGCTGAATTAGCTCCTTGTCCAACTGAGGTACTTTTAAACCCAACAGCTCCATTATCAGCCCCTACCCAACTTACTGTTACCAAATTTGGTAATAAGCCGACAAACCAACCATCTCTATTATTTTGAGTAGTTCCAGTTTTACCTGCTATATCCTGAGAAAGTTTATATTTCCAGCTTAATCTGGAAGCTGTCCCGCTTTTCACCACTGATTGCATCATTTCTAATATGATTTGTCGGGTTTGTTCCGAAAAGGCGGCTTCACTTTTTATTTCAGGTTTAAACTCAGCTAATACCTTACCGCTATTATCAGTAATTTTAGTAATAAAGTAAGGATTCACTGCTATACCTTTATTTACAAATGCAGCATAAGCGGATGCTAGCTCAAGTAAACTTAATTCTGCTGTCCCCAAAGCAAGTGATGGAACTTTTGGTAGATCAGACTCAATCCCTGCATCTTTAGCTAATTGTAAAACTCTTGCAATCCCTGTTTCTTCCATTAACCTTACAGAAACAGTATTCATGGATTTACGCATAGCTTCCTGCATATTTACATTAATATGTGTGTAATCCTCATTGTCACTATTGGTGGGTGTCCAGCCTTCTAAATTGGTATAGGTAACATCGCTGGCTGGGAAGTAATCGCATGGTTTCACTCCGCTTTCTAATGCCGCAGCATATACAAATGGCTTAAAGGTTGAACCCACTTGTCTTTTACTTTGAATAACATGATCAAATTTAAAATACTCAAAATCAATTCCTCCTATCCAGGCCTTTACCGCTCCATTGGATGGATTTAAAGCAACAAAACCTGCTTGCAGAGTTTTTATTGATTGCTGAATGCTATCAATGACACTCAATTTTTGAATATCTTTTGCCAGCCAGGTAAAAACCTGCTTGTCTGTTTTTTCATTTAATTTTTTTAAAATTTCCTGTTCAGATTTACCTTCCTGCTTAAGTTTTTGATAGAACTCGGTTTTTTGAACAATAGTATTGTAGATTTTAGGGTTTTTCCAGGCTCCAGCATTTCCCCACTCCGACTCGAAAGCTTTCTGTAAAACTGCCATATGTTGTGCCATAGAAGCTTCAGCCATATTCTGTATTTTTTTGTTAATAGTGGTGTGGATCACTAGTCCATCGTTATAAATATCAATAGATTTACCTTCCACCTTATTGTATTCTGCCACCCAATCCTTTAATTGCTTTCTTATTTGTTCACGAAAATATGCCGCAGTGCCTTCAGAAGGTTTAATAGATTTGTAATCTAGTTGAATAGGCTGGTCAATCACTTTCTGATATTGTTTATCATCCAGCTTTCCATAATTATTCATTTGAGATAAAACCACATTTCTCCTGTTTTTACTCGCCTCAGGGAAAACGCGCGGATTGTAACTGTAGGTTGCTTTTAAAGAGCCTATTAAAATGGCTGCTTCAGATAAATCCAATTGATTAACGGGCTTATTGAAAAAAGTTTGAGAGGATGCCTGTATGCCAAAAGTATTGCCAGGAAAACTGACTGTATTAAGATAAAGCGTTAAAATTTGCTCTTTACTATAAATTTCCTCTAAATCCTGAGCTACAAAAGCTTCTTTTAGCTTAATGATTAACAATTGAAATTTATTATTATAGTCACGGGGGTATAGGTTTTTAACCAATTGCTGAGTAATAGTACTCCCACCCCCACCTGAGCGATCCTGCAATAAAATAGTTTTGAAAAACACTCTGACTAAACTGCGGTAATCCACCCCATTGTGCTCAAAGAACCGTGCATCTTCTGTAGTGACTAATGCATCGATCAAATGCTGAGGTAAATCATTATAAGTTATATCAGAGCGATAAAAATTGTATAAATACCCTAAGTTTTCGCCCGTTTCATCTACTAATTGAGAAGCCTGCGGATTATCCACTTTAGAGAGCATTTCTTTATCAGGCAAGGCCCCAAATAGACCCGCTTTTATACTCCATATAAAGCCTATACCCAAGATAAATAAGGTTCCAACTGTTAGTAATGTATATTTAATAATTTTTTTCTTAAGTTGTTGCTTTTGCTTTCTAGCCATAAATCTTTCAATATCCTGCGAAGAACGTAATTTTGACTATGAAAGTGTAGTTTTTGGCCATGAATTTGAAAAATTCTAGCAGATTGAGAGGTAGAAGAAAATCATCTCAAGCCTTTCTACTAAGGTCAAACAAGTTTCAATCATGCTTGCTTTTGTGAGGGAACACTTTCAAAATGCAAAATAACTTGGGTGTATTACCAAGTTTCATTAAAACCTGAATTTTACAGGTTTTAATACTATGTTTGTACATCAAAATAAAATACAATAAAGAGTGGATACTATAAGAATTGGCGGAGTACCTGAGCATTTTAACTTACCCATACATTTAGCACTGGAAGCAAAAGCCTTTGAAGAAGTTGGTGTAAATGTAATTTGGAATACATATGAAGGTGGTACAGGAGAAATGATGGAAGCCCTTGAAAATGGCGAATGCGATATCTGTGCAGTACTAACAGAAGGAGTAGTTAGCAATATATTAAAAGGTGTCCCCGCTAAAATAGTGAGTGGTTATGTTAAAAGTCCACTTACCTGGGGAGTACACACAGGTATTAATAATACCTTAAACAACCATGAGGAGATTTATGACAAGCAAATAGCAATTAGCAGATTTGGATCAGGATCTCATTTAATGCCTATTGTGGATGCCCTAATGAAAGACAAGAAAATTGAAGATAATCAATTTAAAGTGATCAAAAACTTAACAGGTGCCATTACCTCCTTAAATGCTTTGGAAACGGATGTGTTCTATTGGGAAAAATATACCACCAAACCTTATGTTGAAAAAAATATCCTTAAAAGAATAGGCGAATATGTATCACCGTGGCCGTGCTTTGTATTGGCTGCTTCAGAAAACATCATTGATGCAAAGCCTAAAATTGTTTCTAAAGTATTGCGGGTAATTCATAAGTCATGTGCACAATTTATGGAAAATGATGACGCTATAAATCTCGTTAGTGAGCGTTATGAGATAAAAGAATCAGATGCAACTAAATGGTATCATTCAACAGAGTGGGCCACGGATGGATGGGTAAGTAATAAAATGCTAAAAAATGTTATTTATACTTTAAAAGAAGCTAATATCATAAAAGAAGAAGTGAATTTAGAGCAACTCGTTTGGCATAGAAACAGATTATAGAATCAGCCAAACAAAGGCTGCATTATTGAGTTATTATGTAAAATTATTGAATTTATGATTCTTACCAGTAATGAAATTTCCCAAATGGAAGGGAGATACAGAGCTAATTTTTTTAATTCATTAAGTGGTTTCAAAAGTGCAAATCTTATAGGCACAATCTCTGAAGATAAAATCACAAATCTAGCCATTTTTAATTCTGTCATTCATTTGGGGGCCAACCCTCCATTGATGGGCTTTATATTAAGGCCAAATACTGTAGAAAGACATACTTATGATAATATTAAAAATACAGGTTATTATACCTTCAATCATGTTCATGAAGATATTATAGAAAAAGCACATCAAACATCAGCAAAATACGATAATCAAACATCCGAATTTGAGGCTTGTGATTTAACTGAACAACACAACAAAAATTTTCAAGCTCCCTTTGTGAAAGAAGCTGTAATTCAAATAGGCCTTCAATTAAAAGAAGAGATTTTGATTCAATCAAATAAAACTATTTTAATAGTAGGTGAAATACAACTAGTTAATATTACAGATAATTTTGTGGAAGCAGATGGTAGTATAGATTTATCAAAAGCCAAAACTGTAGCAATTTCAGGATTAGACACCTATTTAAAAGTTGAAAAACTTAAAAAGTTAATGTACGCAAGACCGTAAGTATTTTAAACTTAAATAATAAAACCTAAACAGTGCAAAGAGAGTATATGTTATCATAATAAATGTGATAACATCTATTTAAAATTAATAAAATATTTTAGTTATGAATTTAGGGAAATTAATATTGACAGCGTTGATTTTTGTAGGGTTGAGTTTCCAATCATGTGCACAAAAAGGTAACAGTTCAGAAAACAAACATTCTAATACAGAGCATACATTTGAAGTGCAAAAAACAGAAGCCGAATGGAAAAAGCAATTGGGAGATCAAGCTTTTGAAGTGTTGAGAAAAAGTGGCACTGAAAGAGCATTTACTGGACAATATAATGATTTTAAAGAAAAAGGTGTCTTCACTTGCGCTGGATGCAATACGCCTTTATTTAGTTCTGAAACTAAATTTGAGAGTGGTACTGGATGGCCAAGTTTTTATAAACCTCTAACTGAAGAGAATATTTTGGATTTAGAAGATAATGCTTATGGAATGAAAAGAACCGAAGTGGTTTGTGCTACTTGCGGAGGTCATTTAGGGCATGTTTTCGAAGATGGGCCAAAACCAACCGGCCTAAGATATTGTCTGAATTCGGTATCCTTGGGTTTTATACCGAAGGAATAAATTACAAAACACCTTTCTCGGGGTATTTACCCTGAATTGGTCTGTAAAAATTTTTAATATCCTCAATTTGTTCTTCAATATGTCCATTCACAACAAACATAGGGCCTACTCCGGCTGTTTTATTTTTATAATCTAAAAATCCGCAAAGAATTGGCACTTTTGCTCCTTCTGCAACCCTGTAAAAGCCGGTTTTCCATTCTTGTACATAGCTTCTTGTACCCTCTGGAGTTACCAAAACAATTAACCGCTCTCTTTCATCAAACAGTCTAACCATAGCTTCCGTCATCGATAGTTTTTTTTGAGTAGCATTATTTTTAGTTCTATCAATACCAATGGCTCCCAAAGGATTTAAAATATACTTAAGCGGAAATTTTAATAGTTCTTTTTTTACAGTAAACCGTACAGGTGCCCGCATAATAAAAAAAGCCATTCTAGCCCAAAGAAAGTCCCAATTTGAGGTATGAGGAGCAGCAATCATTACTGCTTTTTTAACATCTTCCGGTATCTCACCTTTTACCTTCCAACCGCTTAACCAAAAAACAAATTTCGAAATATAATACCCCATTTATAATGATTCTCTTGTTGCTATTTCAAATATGCATTATTCAATTGTATAAATAAATTTTTTTAACGTCTATTCACTTTACTTATACTAAAATATTAAATTTAATATAAAAATAAAAAATCTTATCTTATAATATTCATATTGATAAGAATTATGTTATCCAGACTAATGAAGACTTCCCTTAACATATATAAGAATTTATAATATTTTGCAAACGTTTGCGATTTCGTTTGCGTAATTTTATTCTGCTTTTTACTATTTATTCCAATTTATATTTCCTTCATTTAATCATCACAAAACTTTACAGTAATGAAAAATAAAATGATGAATATGAGTAAAATACTAGTCTTACTATTATTATTAGGATGTAACGACTATGAAGAAATTAAACAGCCTGTATCGGATAAAATGGCAGTTGATCCATTTTCGGAAACTCAAAATGAAAATGAAAGCAGCCAAAGATTAGCCGGTCCGGGTGGTGGTGTAATGATGCAGGCATTCTATTGGGACGTACCTGCTGGTGGAACATGGTACAACGTAGTCAATTCAAAGATTGAAGACTGGGATGATGCGGGTATTTCCGCAATCTGGCTTCCACCTGTTACAAAAGCTATGAATGGAGCTTTTTCAATGGGATATGATCCTACCGACTATTTTGATTTTGGCGATTATGATCAGAATGGATCAGTAGAAACAAGGTTTGGTAATAGAGCTGAGTTAGAAAATTTAATTAATAATGCACATAATAATAATATTCAGGTATATGCTGATATTGTTTTAAACCATAACAGTGGGGCCGAATTAGAATCAAATCCCTTTACCGGTTCAGAAACCTATACAGATTTTAATCCTGCATCCGGTAAATTCTATAGGTCTGCGGGCGATTTCCACCCAAATAATATTGTAAGTGGGGATGAAGGTGTTTTTGGTGGTTTTCCAGATTTAAGTCATTCCGTTCCTTATGTACAGGATTGGCTTTGGAATAGAGAGGATGGTGTTGGGAAATACTATAAAAACGTTTTAGGTTTTGATGGTTGGAGATTTGATTATGTAAAAGGCTTTGGCGGATGGGTTGTGCGCGAATGGGTTAATAATGTAGGAGGATTTTCAGTAGGTGAATACTGGGATGGCAATGCTCAACTTTTGCAGGATTGGGTAAATAGTACCAATAGAACATCTTCCGCTTTTGATTTTGCATGTTATTATAGAATGGATGAGGCTTTTGATGGAAACGACCTCACCAAATTAAATGGAGATATGCTATGGAAAAGAGATGCCGCTAAAGCAGTAACTTTCGTGGCAAACCATGATACGGATATAATAAGCAATAAAATGCTGGCATATGCCTATATTTTAACACATGAGGGCTATCCTACCCTATTTTATAGGGATTATGAGGAATGGTTAGATAAAGATAAGTTAAACAACTTAATTTGGATCCATAGAAATTTAGCTACCGGAAATACTAATATACTTTATTCAGATAATGATGAATATATTTCCAGAAGAAATGGAAATCCTGGTATAGTGGTGTATATCAACAACTCCAACAATTGGCAGGAACGTTGGATTCAGACTAACTGGAGCAATACTGTAATAAAAGATTATACAGGAAATTCTAATTGGGAACCCACTACCCAGGGTAATAATTGGGTAAAAATTCAAAGTCCCCCGAAAAGTTATTCGGTTTGGTCAGTAAAATAAGATAATAAGACAGTAATCTACCCTAATCATTTACAATTAGGGTAGTTATATCTTAATTCAAGGAATTAATGTTAATAACTGTAATACAACATAAATTGCTTACAACACAAATGCTGAGCTGCTAAAAACAATTGTTGAAGCTATAAGCAACAACAAGAACAATAGGGTGAAGAATTTTTTCATGTTATTTATTATTTTGGTTTTCTTATTACTATTGACACTATTATTCGTACTAAGGTTGGAAAATAAAGTAAAAAAATATTAAAAAGCCTTTTGGATGGCTCCAGAAGGCTTTTTTAATAAGATTTATTTTATGATGAGCTATGAGTTTTAGTTCTTTTTTGTTTTTTATTTGAAAACTATACGCCTAGGTTCGTGCTTGCATGTACCATGTTTCACGAAACTTTATTGCGATGATAGCTATAAGCTAATTTGATATAAGCTGCAAATAGGATTGACAATGCACTTAAACCAGGGTTTTGGTTGGCAGGCATTACCAGTATTTTTGAAGAGATTTTAAAGTGATTCTTGAGACACGAACCACGGCTAAAGCTTGTTTAACAGCGTTTTTACGGAACCATTCTGGTACATATAAACCAATTTACTGGCCAGCTAAACCTATATCTTATCTTCTATTTTACTGATAATCCAATTAAAAACCTAATCATAATTCATCAACTATACGCCAAGGTTCGTGTCTCACGAAACTTAATTGAGATGGTAGCTATTATGTAATTTACTGTAAGGTGGAAATAGGATCAAAAAACATGTACTTAAACCAGGGTTTTGGATGATAGTCCTTATCAGTATTTTTGAAGAGATTTAAGTGGTTCGTGAGACACGAACCACGGCAATCACGGCTGGAATCAAACATTCATAAGGTTGTAAACAAGGTAATTAGCAAATGCAAAATCATAAATAGTACTAAAATTCATCCCTGATGTCTTTTAAAAATGTAAAATCACTAACTCCTGTTTCGTAAAATTTTGCAGAAGAGTACTTATATTTACTTGGCTCTAAAGCTAATTCCCAATGTTTTCCTAGGGGATTATTATGTATATATTCCATTTTCTGAAGAATTACTTCCGGGGAATATAAGGGTACTACCAAGGGATCCCTTTGCCAAAATTCATGGTTTTTATTCCTAGCTATAACTGCATACTTCGTTAATGATTGTGGATTTTCCAACAGTAATTTTTTTCTAAATTCATGAGCCGTAAATTTCATAAAAGAGCCTTGGGGAGTTTCCTTTCCATTTAAATTATTAATTCTCCATATTAAATGAATGTGATTTGGCATGATAACAAAGGAGAAAACATCAATTAATTCCCTCTCATTCAGATACTCAAGTGAGCTAATAATAATATTTTTATAATCATCGGTCTCTAAGAGTCTTTGCCAGCTATTAATTGTAGCTGTCCAGAAATATATCTTTCCTTGTTCAATATATGAATGACGGGGTGGTTTGAGGATTTCCATTCTATAAAGTTTTGTTTGAAATATTATTCTAAACTTATGTATCTTAAGGTTTTTTTCAAAAGAATAACCATACAATCTTACTTATACTTCTTTGTCTTTACAGTTTTTTAGCTAGTGGTTCGTGAGACATGAACCATGGCTAAATTTTGTTAAACAACGTTTTTATGGAATCTTTCTGGTGCATATAAACCAATTTAATAGCTAGCTAAACCTATATTTTATTTCCTATTTTATTGATACTCCAATTTAAAACCTAATCATAATTCATCAACTATACGCTTAGATTCGTGCTTGCATGTACCATGTCTCACGAAACTTCATTGCGATGTTGGATATTAGCTATTAAGAATCTCTCAAAGCTAATTTGTTATAAGGTGGAAATAGGGTCGAAAAACATGCTCTTAAACGAGGGTTTTGGTTGGCTGACCTTATCAGTGTTTTTGCAGAGATTCGAAAGTGGTTCGTGAGACACGAACCACGGCAAACAATAGTTTATGTGGTTGAAACCAAACCAGGCAAGGTTTTAATGCCAATTAATAAAAAAAGCCGGCTAAACAAAATAAAATATTTTGTTTAGCCGGCTTTTTAAGTGCAAAAGATATTTTTAACTCGGAACTGCAGAGTTTTTATCTTCTTCATGCTGCTCTCTTGACATATCTTCCAATGATCTACCTTTAGTTTCTTTAATGAAATATTTCACAAAGAAGTAAGCAACAATTCCAAAGAAAGCATAAACTCCATAGGATACTCCCAGACCTATATTTTTAAGCATTATTGGGAATGTCATTGTTATACCAAAGTTAGCCAACCACTGTGCTAAGCCACATAAGGCCAAAGCAGCACCTCGAAATTGGTTAGGGAACATTTCACCCAGCATAACCCACATTACAGGGCCCCATGATAAAGCAAAGAATGCGATATAAGCATTAGCTGCTACAAGAGCATATACTCCAACAGAATCCGACAATACTAAGTTTCCATTGGCATCTAACGAGGCAGAAGTGAAAATATAGGCTAAAACACCCAACATTACAGCCTGACCGAGCGAACCTATTAATAACAACGGTTTTCTACCCAATTTATCAACTAAAATTATAGCAATTACTGTAAAAACTATATTTACAGTACCCCCTATTACATTGGTTAGAAGGGCATCAGCCTCTGTAAAACCAGCTGCTTTCCATAGAGTAGCACCATAATAAAATATTACATTAATCCCTGTTAGTTGTTGTAAAACTGCCAGTCCTAATCCAGCCCAAACCAAAGGGTGAATTTTACCTGTATATTTACTGATAACATCTTTTAATTTAGGTTTGCTACCTTCTCTTACGGTAGACTTAATATCCAACACCTTAGCTGCAGCGGCTTTAACATTAGATATTTTTGCCAGTACTTTTTCGGCTAAATCAGATTTACCGGCTGCTACAAGGTATCTTGGAGACTCAGGAATAAAAAACAAGACTATTAAGAAAATGGCTGCAGGAACAATTTCTATCCAAAACATCCATTGCCAGGTTTGAAAACCACCCCAAAGTGTTTCAGATGCACTACCCGACAAGCCCACTAACCAATAATTACTCATAAAAGCAGCAAAAAGCCCAATTACAATCATTAATTGCTGAAGTGTGGCCAAACTACCACGAATTTTGGCTGGCGCTATTTCACTAATATAAGCAGGTGCCAATATACTGGCAGCACCTACAGCAAAACCTCCTAATAAACGGTAAATTACAAACTCTACAGATCCACCGGCCAACCCGGAACCGATTGCACTGATAATGAAAAGTAAAGCAGTTACCACCATCATCGGCTTTCGGCCATATTTATCAGCAAGAGTTCCTGCGAAAAAAGCACCTACTGCACAGCCTAACAATACTGAAGCCACATTAAACCCGGTTGTGGCTGCGTCTGAATTAAAGGATAATTGAAGGGCATCAACAGTGCCATTAATTACTCCACTATCGAATCCAAATAGAAAACCACCTATGGCAGCTACAAAAGCTAAAAAAATTACTTTTGGTAAATTATATTCTTCCTTGTTAATTTCTGATGTATTTTCTTTTGTACTCATATAGTTTTAGTTCAATTTTTTTGGGCAATTTAATAGTTTTTATTTG
>JBBSPJ010000120.1:0-11141 GCA_038258905.1 Cytophagales bacterium | reverse complement strand
TCAGAAGGCTCTAACCTCCATTTTGTGATAAATCTGTTTCTGGCAGCTTTTTGCTCATCTTTTGAATAATCAATTTGCTGAATAGAGAAATAACCTACTCTGTCATCATGATTTCTAGGTACCATTGGCTCCTCTGGTAATAAAATCATTGATTGATTTAATTCCAAGGATAGCGCACCAGTTAATTGATTGTCTGGTAATTCAGATCCTTTATATGTTAATATATGTCTGATTTCTACGTTTTCAGGAAAAGCCTTACCAGATACAATTACTGATCTTCCTTTATCAACAGAACTTATTTTGAAAGCCTTTCTTTGTGAATCATACAAACCACCAATCATAGGCACATCTGTTGTAAAGAAGTCGTCTACGTTGATTACGTAAGAAGCGGAATCCTTTCCCAAGGCCTCAATTTTAAAGCTTTCAATAATAGGCTCAAAATTATTATTTTTTACTGACAAATAAATAGGATCGCTCTCATCAGCAACCGAATTATAAGATACAGACCTTAACAATAATTGATTATCCTTTTTTTGAAATCTAATCACCTGCTGGGGTCTTGACTTCATACCAGCACCACCAAAGCTTAATCCTTTTACAGTACCGGCTATACGAGAAACGATAAGTATTTCCTTCTCCAGAATATCTGCAGGAATTTCAAAATAGTGTTTATCTTCTACCTTGTGAAAGGTAAATAGTCCTTCGTCTGAAATTGCATCTTTAGTAATTACTTCAGAATACTTTTTAAAAGGAGATTTACTTTTTGCAGGCTGTTCCTTTTTATCAGCCTCTTTTTTCTTTTTGCCAAATAATTGTGCTTCCGACTTATTTGCGTTAAGTCCTAGAAAACACAATAAAGCAATGCTTAATATAATTTTCTTCATATGTGTATATACATTTAATTTAATAACCTAAAATTAACAAACTATCGGTTTGTAATAATGGTTTAATGTAGGAATTCCATGAACGGAAAATAAGTAGTGCTAAAACTTAAACATTCACGGATAAGTGCTTAATGTATGATGAAAAATTGTAAGTGTCGATTTTAATTTATTCTTACTTTAAAATTATTTTTTAAGAAACATTGCTATAATCTGCCTGAAGTCAATTTTTTTAAAAACTTAAAATATCGTAGACAATGCAACTCATAAAAGCTTTGTTATAAACGATTTTAGCCTTAGATTTGCACCCTGAAATAAAAGAGCATTCATTTTATCATAAACAATTAAATATGGCAAATATTGGTAAAATTACCCAAGTAATTGGCCCGGTAGTAGATGTAAGTTTTGAAGCAGAAGGATCAACGCTTCCTAACATTTTAGATGCATTTAAAGTAACAAAAGGTGACGGAACAGTGATTGTACTGGAGTGTCAGCAGCATCTTGGAGAAAACAGAGTACGTACTATTGCGATGGATGGTACTGAAGGTTTAACAAGAGGAATGAATGTTGAAGATATGGGATCGCCTATATCTATGCCTACTGGTGAAGATATTAAAGGTAGACTTTTCAACGTAATTGGTGAGGCCATAGACGGTATTAGTCAGCCGGAGGGTAAAACAAGATTGCCAATTCACAGGCAAGCACCAAGATTTGAGGATTTAACTACTTCATCTGAAGTTTTATACACAGGAATTAAAGTAATTGACCTTATTGAGCCTTACTCAAAAGGTGGTAAAATTGGATTGTTTGGTGGTGCCGGTGTTGGTAAAACCGTATTGATTCAGGAATTAATTAACAATATTGCCAAAGGTCATGGTGGTCTTTCGGTATTTGCAGGTGTGGGTGAAAGAACCCGTGAGGGAAATGATTTACTTCGTGAGATGTTAGAATCAGGTATTGTAAAATACGGTGACGAATTCATGCATTCAATGGAAGAAGGCGGATGGGATCTTTCTAAAGTAGATAAAGAGGCGCTTAAAGAATCTAAAGCAACCTTCGTATTTGGTCAAATGAATGAGCCTCCGGGAGCACGTGCCAGAGTAGCACTTTCAGGATTAACATTAGCCGAGTACTACAGAGACGGAGATAAAGACAGTAACGAACAAGGAAAAGATATTCTTTTCTTTATTGATAACATATTTAGATTTACTCAGGCTGGTTCTGAGGTATCGGCTCTCTTAGGTCGTATGCCATCTGCGGTGGGTTACCAACCTACTTTGGCTACAGAAATGGGTCAGATGCAGGAGCGTATTACTTCAACAAAAAATGGTTCAATTACATCAGTTCAGGCGGTTTATGTGCCTGCGGATGATTTAACTGACCCTGCTCCGGCTACAACTTTCTCTCACTTAGATGCTACTACGGTACTTTCTAGAAAAATTGCTGAGTTAGGTATTTACCCGGCAGTGGATCCTTTGGATTCAACTTCAAGAATTTTGGAGAGAAGCATTGTGGGTGACGAGCATTACGATTGTGCACAAAGAGTAAAAGAAATTTTACAGCGATACAAAGAATTGCAGGATATCATTGCTATTTTGGGTATGGATGAATTGTCAGAAGAAGACAGACAAACCGTTTACAGAGCAAGAAGGGTACAAAGATTCTTATCTCAACCATTCCACGTGGCCGAGCAATTTACAGGCTTAAAAGGTGTATTGGTTGATATTAAAGATACTATTAAAGGTTTTACTATGATTATGGATGGTGAGTTAGATCACTTACCAGAAGCAGCGTTTAACTTAAAAGGTACCATTGAAGAAGCCATTGAGGCGGGTGAAAAAATGTTGGCAGAAGTTTAATTCAACCATCATTTAAAAAAGTAATATATGTATTTAGAGATAATCACTCCGGAAAAGAATGTTTTCAAAGGAAATGTGGATTCAGCTATATTTCCTGGAAGCGATGGTTCATTTCAAATTTTGAATAATCACGCACCATTAATTAGTGCTTTGGCCAAGGGTGACTTAACCTATTCCACCGGAAAAGATGAGACTACTATTATTGTTGAAGGCGGAGTGGTAGAGGTATTAAATAATACCATTACAGTTTTAGCTGAAAAAGTATTGACAGCGTAGTTAATTAAATTTTATAGATAAATTGAAAGCCGATTAGCAGTGATGTTGATCGGCTTTTTTGTTTTGAATTAAGATAATAATATTTCTCCTTGTTAAAAATTTTTATGTAGGTTATAAAAATCATTTATATCATAGTTAAATAATGTAAATAAAAAATGTAAAAGGTATATTTGTTAAAAATAGTATAAATATTATCATATAAAAATAAGCTATTGTATGAACTTTAGATTTTGTAGTTATTTGTTTTTCTGATATTATTCATGTATTATTATTATTATATATTTCATTCTTAACACTATCTGGAATAGTGATTGAATAGAGGTAAGATCTAAGAGTCTTAGCTCCCTAAACCTTATAACATTGATTGAAGTCCCCAAGGCGCCAAAGATTTCATGCTTTTATTAAGGTTCCTAATTATTCAGAGAGAAGGGAATAATTAAATAAATTAGAACCAATAATAGTAATGAGATACATCATATCAATTTTATTTTTATCTGTTCTGTTTATTCATTCTGTGGCAGCACAAGAAAGCGAAACAACAGTTGAAGAAGGCCTAGCCTCAATCCATGTGGGGATTTTTGGTAGTTGGCTTGCCTATGAACAGGCAATTGGAAGCCAATTTACCATAAATTCACAATTAGGTTTGGAAGGTGGGTTTGCTATTGGATCAAGTAGGTTGTCATCACAGACAAGTAATTTTTTATATATTCTTACACCTACATTGACAATAGAACCCAGATTTTATTACAACTCTAGTAAAAGGATGAGGAAAGGTAAGAAAACATTTAACAATAGTACAAATTATGTAACACTCGCAGCTTTTTATGCACCAAGTTCATTTTCTATATCAAACGAAGATGTAGGTAAGCAGGAAACACGATTTAGTTTAGTCCCCATGTTGGGTATGAGAAGAGCTATTGGAGAAAGATTTAGTTTTGAATTTGCTCTTGGATACGGAATAGGATTTTCAGAGCAAGAGACTGTTGGTTTTCTTGATTTAGACTTGAGATTCGGGTATGTTTTTTATAAGAGGAAAAAATAGACTAAGTCAATAAGATGATGAAGTAACTGTGTTGGCTTTTATCAATTTTGATTCCTCAAATTCACAGTTTAAAAAAATGAATAAAATTTTATCATTTTTGATTATACTACAGTTCTTTGGCTTCACTGCTAAGAGTCAATGGAATATTAGTAAAATTGGTAAAAATGCATTTTATAATATTCAGTTATCATTTGCTACCTCTAATTCTGCGGATTTTGCAACTAATGGTGGTCTATTAAGATATGGAGATATAGAGAATACAAAAACTATTGATTTGAAAGGATTCGCCAATTATTATTTTTTTAATGAATATATGTCAGCAGGTGCAGGAATTATGATCTCAAGAACGTTTAATCCCAATTTTAATCAATTTTGGTTGATGGGTGAATTAAAAGTTTATTTTGATAATGAGGTAGATGCTCCATTTTTCTATATTCAACTGGGAAAATCCCCTCCTATTGCAGATGTTTTCAACAACGGACAAGGTGGCGGTTTGGGGCTTGGTTGGAGAATAGAAATTTTAAAACATATATTTATGATTGATGCTTCCTTATTTAATCGCTCAGTGCAGTTTGATAATTTAGCTTTTAGAAACTCTGAATATAAAGCCTTTGTCACTGGTGCTTATATCGGAATTGGGTATCAATTCTAGAGATAATATTTTTCAATTAATTTATTCACAATGAAAAAAAGTATCATTCTCTTACTCATAACAGTTCTTATAGCACATTTAGTAAAAGCGCAAGATAACGATTCAACCGTAGAGAAAGGCTTAGCCTCAATCCATGTGGGTCTTTTAGGGACTTGGATAACTTATGAGAAGGCAATTGGAGAGCATATTACCTTAAACGGTCAATTTAGTGTTGAAGGTGGTTTTTTCGGTAGTTCGAATAACTTTAACTACATATTTATACCTTCTTTCACTCTAGAGCCAAGGTGGTATTATAATTTTAACAAGAGGATGAATAAGGGCAAAAAAACGATTAATAATGCAGCGAATTACATAGCCTTAGAGTTCTCCTATATTCCTGACTGGTTTACCATCAATAATGTAGATAATATTGTGGTAGTATATCCTCATTTTTATGTCATACCTAAGTGGGGTTTGAGAAGAATTATCGGAGAGAGATTCAGTTTTGAATTTGCCGCGGGCTATGGGGCCTACTTAACAGGAGGTGAAATTTACGGTCAATTTGGGTTGGATTTAAAGTTTGGCTATATTTTTTATAAAAGGAAATAAAAAAGCATCAGTCTTGATTCATTACTATTTATTAAAGGTGTACCAATAAATTATAATGCTTTATTAGCCACATATTTTTCAATTGTGTCTTATTTTAAATATTAAAAATCCTTTCATTAATCTCCCTCACCTCTTTCCACGGCATAGTTCCTCCTAACTCTAAAGTCTCATAAGATTTTTTAAAATATTGTATGCAAGTGGCTGTAAATACTTCTGGAGAAATGCCTGAACTATAAAGGGGTCTTTCGCTTGGGCTTAAATAGCGTTCCTTTTTAGAAAGTTTTTTGCCTTCCAAACGTAAAATTGGAGCGGTGTCGGTAAAATGCTCAGCTTTCCACTTTTTATCTACCGTTTCAAGAGCATTTAATTGGTCACATAATAACTGTAGACTTAAACGTGGATAATGCTTGCGCGAGGTACTTACCCAGGTCGTATATTTATACTCCAACTCAAATCGGTTTTCAGAATAGACACTCATCACCATATCTGAGGTCTCGCTTTCAGCATATAAATTATAATAATGCAATGGGTTTTCGGCATGCACTATATGCATTCTAATTTCGGGTATGGTTTCTCGCTCAATCGTATTTTCTGTTTCCCTAAGTATTTGTTCGTATTCTTCTGTCGACTTTACCAATTCAGGATTTTTTAAATACTTCGTAAAGGCGTCTAAAAAATAATGGTATTTAGGAACGCAGGCTTCCATTTCTTTTTCTGCTATTTCAGGCGCTCCAAAGGGAGGGTAAAACCTTTCGGCTTCCTCTTCATTTAGTAAACACACTAATTTTAAGGCTTTGTCCCACTGAGGCTTACTTTTATTCACCTCCCTGAAATCAGCAATTTGAGCCATCTCTACTAATAAATCCTTATGGCTCAGCGCTAATTTGGGGTTAAAAACAGACCAGACACCTAAAAAGCCATCAATATCATAATGGTTATTGGTAACAAATGGCTTATCTAATTCAGGTATGCCTTTTTCAATAGCTTTCAAAACTATTTCAGTACTGGTATCTGCTTCGCAACCTGCCGGCACGGGAGCTCCACGCCAATGTGATAAATCAAAACCTTGAGGATGATGTGCATCCACTACCAAAACCTGATCTGGGTATTTTTTTATATCGTAAAAGGGGATAAATGTTTTGCTGGACATATCTTTAATAAATTTATATGAAATAACTTTTCCAAAGTTTTAAACTTTGGAAAAGTTAATGAGCTAGGTGTTAAAACTTTGCTGTAAACCTGCAATATACATGAGCCGGAGCCTGCACAAAAAAGGCCATTTCGTTACCGGCAGGTGCCCCATCCGTATAATATTGCTCATTAAAAATATTATTGTATTCCACCTCAAATGTATAGTGCTTCGCAAAAGAGGTAGTAGCTCTTAAGTTGGTCACAAAATAAGCAGGTAATACAAAATCCTCATTATTGGTAAGCTCGGTATAGCTTTTTCCTGCATATCTGCCATGTGCACCTAACCTCAACCAATTCGTAGCTTCATACTGTAAATTTACATTTAATAAAATCTCAGGGCTATAAGGCGTTTTTATATCATTAAAAGTTTCACTACCACCTTCAGGAGTATAGCTGGAAATAATACTTTGCATAAAAGTAGCATTACCTGTTAAGCTCCAATTTTTAATTGGAATGAATCTCCAATCTAGTTCAATTCCTGCTCTGTAAGAATCTTCCTGATTTTCATATAACTGAAGAAAATATTGGGGAATAAATTCTCCTATTGGAGCAATTTCATTTTCGAAGTCCATATAAAAACCGTTTACATTCACCTGGATATTGTTTTGACTTAATCTATAACCCAATTCATAGTCATTCACATATTCGGCTTGCACTGCATCCTGATCCTGCAGTAAATCAATATTACCTTGGTTAATTTGTGTATCTCCTAAATAATCACCTCTGTTGGGTTCACGGCCACTTCTTCCAAAAGATGCATACACATTACTTTTGTTACTTATCTGGTAAGTTATACCAACCTTAGGGTTAATAAACTGCCAGTTGTAAGTGGGAATACTTCTATTTTCACCTAAAAAGTCGGTGTCTGGCTCCATTCGTAAACTTACGAATCGTGCTTGAACATCTGCGAAAAATGTGAAATCAGATACATCGAAAGATCCTTTAGCAAAAGCGCTTACCTCATTTTTTACTGATTTATCCTGATAGTAAGGAGTTGTGTAATTGGGTATAATTTGTTCTATATTCTCTCGTAAAAATGTGTAGGCATGTACTCCCGTACTCCAGTTTAAGTTGCCTTTTTCCTCATTATAGTAGCTCATAACCCCAAAATGATCGTTAAACAATGGGTAATTGATCTGTGTGAACGTACCATTATCATCATATCCAAAAGGGAAATCACCACCCGCTCCGCCATAATATACAGAACTAGTAAGGGTCTTCTGAGAAGAGAAGGAATGAGAATATTCTACTTGTAACAAAGATTGACCGAAGTCATCAATATCATTGGGGTTATTCACATTGGTTTTAGGGTCTTGTCGGATTAATGAAAGTGGCACCGGGCTATAGGCTAAATCGTTTTTAGTTTTGCCAAGAAAACCTGTTACTTTCACTACATCTTTATCACCAAAGTAACCTCCGCTAAAAAACATAGAGTAAGAATCAGTACCGGAATGATCTCTAAATCCATCGCTATATGTTTTACTCATTCGAGCATAAAATGCAGTTTTATTTTCTAACAAACCTGTTTTCACCTCAGCGCTCCCTTGCCAGGTATTAAAAGCTCCACCCAAAATAGAAATTGTGCTTTCAGCTTCTTCCTGATTTAAATTCATAGACTCGTAACTAATAGAGCCCGCATAAGAGGCGGTACCATTGGTGGAGGTGCCTACACCACGTTGTATTTGAACCGACTCCACACTATTGGTGAAATCAGTAAAATTGGAAAAATACACCCCCTGGTCCATCATATCGTTCAATGGTACTCCATTTAAGGTGATATTGATCCTTTTCTGGCTAATTCCCCTCAAACGCATACTTCCATAATTGGTAAATCGAGTGCCAGCATCCGAATTCACCTGAATGGAAGGTGATAAAGTTTCCAGTACAAATGCACCATCCTGACCATTAAATACTTTATTTATCTCAGCTTTGTTAAGTGTTTTTTGAGTTATTGGAGCTAATGACTCTGCTCTGATAGCTTTTACTGTAACTTCTTCCGAAAGCATAGTGGCTTCTGATAAGATAAAATAAAGGGTTAAATCCTTATCGACATTTATTTCCCTGCTAATTTCCTGATAGCCCACAAAGCTGATTTTGATGGTATATTTTCCTTGTGGAATTTGAGTAATTTGGAAAGAGCCATCAGATTTAGTTGCCTCTCCTTTATTGATAGAAGGTAAAAACACATTGGCACCCAAGAGCGCATTGTTTTGTTTATCTGTTACTATTCCGGAAAGGGTGTACTGTGCCAGCGTCTTGCTGGTAACAACTAAACTAATTAAAAGGATAGCTGTGCATCGCATAAATTTGTAAAACATTGTATTATTAATTTGTAAGTTTAACATGTGAGAAGTGGGGTACTTACTTCTCTTTGTTTTCCTTTAACCGCTCCCTTCGACCGCATTACCGGCATCAGGTTCATTGGGTATAATCTCAGCCCGTTGTTATAAGGCACCCCTAGCTTTATAAAGCTATATTTTTAATATTTTATAAGTATTCGTTACTAAATAAGGATTGTTTACTTAAGAAAGTTTCATCCTCCTTATTGATCAATTTATTTTTCCTTAACCATTGGGTAAATGAGGTCCATCTGTCCGGGTCCATTTTTCCCCATTGACTATTACTATCTAAATAATATTGGGCGATATAAGTTTGACTTTCTATTAAAAAATCAATGTCTTGAGTTTCAGCATGAGGTAATAAAATTTCTGCTGCTTCCGTTGGGTTTTTAGCAGCCCATTCAAAGCCTTTGGCTGATGCGGCTAGGAAATCTTTGACTGCCTTTTCTTTCTTTTTGAGCACATCAGAGTGGCTCAACAGAGAAGGAGAGTAACCGTAGGGTATCTCATAATCCTGCAGGTGAAATGTGTTCAATACTACACCTTTTCTTTTTGCCTCAATTCCTTCCCATGGCATAAATACCCAGGTGGCATCAGCTTCTCCACTTAGCAAAGTTTCCCAAATACCTAGTTTGGCAGGGGTAATTTTTATGTGCTTTCCAAGCCCCCCATCTTTCTTAATCATTTCAGAAACGATAGTATCCTCAAATCTGGCATCATAAGAGGCATAATTTTTTCCATCGAGCTTTTTCATTTGATCTATACCAGAGCTTTTAAGGGTAACAATAGCGCTGGTATCTTTCTGTAAAATGGCAGCAATAGCCACTAAGTTAGGTTTAGTGGGCAGTGTTTGATAGCTGATAGCAGATTCAGAAGGTGCAATAGCAAAATCTACTTTTTGTTGCGCCAGCAATTGTGCAGGAGTTGATTCATAATTGTCTATTTTGGGCGATCGCAAATGAATCTCCAAATTTAAATCTGAGTAATAGCCCTTTTCCAATGCCACATAAAAACCTGTATGATTAGTATTGGGTGTCCAATCCAATGCCAGAGTTAATTTCTCCATGATGTAAAACTTTAATAGTAAAAATTCCTACGCTCGAATTACCGAGATCAGGTTTAGGGTATACTCTCAGCCCGTTGTTATAAGGCACCCCTTTTTTTCGTTGCTCAAATGTACGAGCTTAGTCTTTCAATCCAAAAAAATCCTATTCATTTAAGAATTTTATTTTATACCTATTATTAGTTAACTGATGTATGCGTATATTCTTCAATTCCTTGAGTGGCCTGTGCTAATCTATTTTTCCCTTTAATAATAGTATAAGGAAATTCAAATAATTCTAAATTGACCTTATATTTTTCAAATAGCTCCTCCCTAATTTCAGGATTTTCTCTCAATGGATCCGGTTCCCAGGGTAAGTCAGGGCTACAAAGTAAATAAAAATCATAAGGGTTAGATTTTAACTGGCTTAATACCCAGGGATGACATTTTCCATATTTCACCTCATACCAAACCTTCATCATAATTAAATCTGTATCGCAAAAGAGTAACTTCTTGGATATAGTAGACATTTTATCCTCCCAAATTACCATACCCTTACTTATTGCTAGCAGATCAGACGGGTTATACTTTTTTCCATTTTCTTCTAAATATTTTCTACCATATTCCGGTACAAAAGGCTCATTAAAATGCTGGGCAAGTGCTTTTGAAAGGGTGCTTTTCCCGGTACTTTCAGGGCCGATGATTGCTATTTTCTTCATGCGTATTTTTGGTTGTATAATTTCCGCCAGTTAATATATCCCGCTGTTGCAATTATAACATACGCAGCCATTAATAAAGAGGTTAGATATAATTCTCTCTGGAAGAAAATATAAGCGCCAACAGCATCAATAGCTACCCAATACAGCCAGTTTTCCAGCACCTTACGCGTTACTAAAATTGTTGTGAAAATACTGAAAACTGTAGTAAATGAATCTAAATAGGGGAGTTGTGCATCAGTTTGATTCACCAGAAAATAACCCAAAGCGATAGTTACAACACCACCAATTAAAATAAAAATTAGGTGTTGATTAATCTTCATTTTTGAGATGGGTAATTGCTCTTTTTTATTTCCGGGATTTCGCCAATGCCACCAGCCGTAGGCTGTGGTGCCTAAATAATAAAATTGCAATCCTAATTCGGCATATAATTGAACCTGGTAACAAATAATTATATAAATGCTTACACTTACCAAACTAGCAGGCCAACACCATATGCTTTCTCTTGCAGCGAAGAAAATATACAATATTCCAAAGGCTACGCCTAAAGCTTCC
>JBBSPJ010000119.1:0-11231 GCA_038258905.1 Cytophagales bacterium | reverse complement strand
ACCTTGGGCTTTCAGGCACTCGTAAACTTAGTAGTGTATAGATAATTGCTGGTAATACTTCTACACCAAGCATCCATCTCCAGCTTTCAGCAAAAGCAGCTATTTCAATAAAATAGTTGGAAACATAAGCGATCAGTATACCAAATACTAAGTTAAATTGGAATAAAGCCACCAACATTCCCCTGCTTTTGGCTGGGGCTATTTCACTAATATACATTGGCGCTATAACTGAAGAAGCACCCACTCCTATACCTCCTAAAAATCTGAAAAACATGAAGGAATTGATTTCAGGTGCTAAGGCCGAACCTAAAGCGGATACTGTATAAAGAATTCCTATAATGATAAGCAAAGGCTTTCTACCATATTTGTTAGCCGGGTATCCCACAATTATAGCTCCTAATACAGTACCGTAAAGTGCTATAGCGATAGCTAAACCATGCTTTAAATCACTTAGGCCCCAAATATTTTGAATATATCTTTCGGCTCCGGAGATTACTGCCGTGTCAAAACCAAAAAGGAAACCTCCTAATGCAGCTACTAATGCCAGAAAGAATACGTAGGAATTTTGCTTCATCATATTAAATTTTTAAGTAATAGCTAATTTTTATTTTACGCTTTTTCAAAAGTAAAGAATTTAGTAGAACCGAGGCTTTTTTTTTGGAAAAGAAACATTTTATTTCAATAAAATCGCTTGTTAATACCTCCAGCTAGTTAAATCAGCTCCTTTTGGTGCGGAATTTTCTATTCTTTCAATTATTTTCGGTACGTACATAGTATTATATCTTAGCCTGCTAATATAATTTGGGTTTTCATGATCTCCGTTCCAGCAATGTTCAGCTCTATCACCATAATCTACCTCGCCATTAAAGTAAGGATTAGTGGTAGATTCCAAAAAATCTTCAATAAGGTAGACTGCATTATTGAGGTAATAATTGTCCATATCTCCACAGTAAATATGGATTTTACCTTCCAATTTAGGGCCTAGTTTTTCCCAGTCGCGCTTAAGAATATAGCTTAAGTCATAATTTTCTTTCCAATAATTGGATACATCCTTATTAATAGCTCCCGTTTTTTTGTCCCAAATAGGTTCTGGGTAACCATCTTCTCCCTGCGGTGAAAATGTAGCTTCCCATATGTCCCATTGCTGGCCTGAGCGACTTTTACTCCCTAAAACCATTTCTCGGTAATTCATATCTTTTAAAGAGGAATTAACGCTTCCTAAATAATCTCTATGACCGGGCCTTAAGGGCTTTTTAAAATCACTTGGGTAATAATAGGCGTTTGAGTCTTCATAAATATTCACCGAAGTATATGCTCGAAAATCTACAGGATCAGGACAGGCGGCAAAGCAAGCATTATACTCGTCCGGATAGAAAACCTGTGCGGCTAATGCTTCCCATCCTCCTGTAGATCCCCCATATAAAAACCTCGACCAACCTTCCCCTATTCCTCTGAATTGCTTTTCAATATAGGGGATTAGTTCATAGGTAATTGCATCACCATAAGGTCCTTGATTAGCCGAGTTTACCGCATACGAATCATCATAATAAGGAGTGGGATGTTGGATTTCTATAATTAACATCCGTGGGAAGTCGGGTCCTGTCCACTTTTTATAGAAATCATACTCTTCTTGTTGCACAATTACATTATAGCCGTTTATTTTGAACCTTTCACTGTACTCAGGATTTAAATCAGGATCAGGTGGAGTAGTTCTAAATCCATTAAAATCTGATGGAAAATGGCCATGAAAAATCATTAAGGGATATTTAGCTTCCGGGTGTTCTTCAAAACCTTCGGGAAGTAATACATGTGCCCCAAGATAAACATCTTCACCCCAGAATTTTGAGAGCAATTCACTTCGCATTTTAATGTGTTTAATATATTCGCTATCCTCAGGTGCTTTAATAGGAGCTATTACCTGATCAAGTACAATATTAAATTCATCCCCTTTTTCTGTTATTTCAATTTCAATAGGATTATTATAAAAGTTGCCGGGCTTCTTATTCCATTGTTGGCCTTCACCTTGATCTGGTGGAAGCAGAACGGTTTGCCCTGATGACAGATTAAAAGATTTATATCTATTAAAAACTGCTTGTACAAAATACTTACCTGGCTTAATATCTTTAATACTTTCGAAAGGGTAACCAATTGCGTTTTGGTCTACCAGCATTGGCTCCCCAGAGGCTAGGCCTTCAACATCCATGCCGAATCCTATCTGAGTATTGTGATTATCGGTTAAAGAGAAACGAGGCTCAATTTCTTTGCTTTGTGATAGCAGTAAAATGAGTCGGCCATTTTCAATTTCAGATTGAATTTCTTTATCAATACTAATATTAAATACCGGACTATTGGATTTTTCTTCATGATTACATCCATAGGTCAGGATTAAAGCAGAAATAAAAAGGAGCTTGGTTAGTAGTTTTTTCATAATTGTAGACAGATCAACGATCAAAATAGGATAGAAAATTGAATAATCCAATTATTGCTGTTAATGCTACATTTTGAAGAGCATTAAAAAAGGGTCAGAAATAAATTATTAGTTTATTTCTGACCCTTTAGAATATGAAAAAATAAAATTTTAGTAAGCTCTTACTTTTTTACCTTCCATAAAGTTTACAAAAGCTCTATTTACCACCTTATTTCCACCAATAGTAGGGAAATCACCAGTGAAATACCAATCCCCCAAATGATCGGGACAGGCCTTATGTAAATTATCTACTGTTTGATATATCACTTGCACTTCAGCATTTATAAAGTCAGATTTTACCAGCTCAGCTATTTTATCAGAAATTTGTTCGTAGCTAAATGGAGAGAAAACTTCCTTTACATGGTTTTCAGTGTTGTCTGTTTTTAAGCATTTTTGATATACATCATCCAATATATTTTCTTGCTTAGTTTCCTTCAATAAGGCTAGCACTGCTCTAAAAGCGATAAATTCACGCATTTTCGACATGTCAATTCCGTAGCAATCTGGAAACCTGATTTGTGGAGCGGAAGATACTATGATAATTTTTTTAGGTTGTAATCTATCTAGCATTTTAAGAATGCTTTTCTCAAGTGTGGTGCCTCTTACTATAGAATCGTCTATAACAACTACAGTATCCACATTCTTTTTAATTACTTCATAAGTGGTATCGTACACGTGAGCAACTAATTCATCTCTATGCGCATCATCGG
This sequence comes from Cytophagales bacterium, assembly GCA_038258905.1. Lineage (GTDB taxonomy): Bacteria > Bacteroidota > Bacteroidia > Cytophagales > Cyclobacteriaceae > Marivirga. The sequence goes on along the minus strand of JBBSPJ010000119.1, from coordinate 8,054 downwards.
TTATGAAAGTACGGAGTTTCGCATCTTTTATCACTAATTTCTCCACTCTTGGCCGGAAGGAGAGTAATTTTTCCAAGGCTTTATCATCTTCTCTTTCAGCTCTCAATTCTTTCAGCTGTCTTTTAGCTAAATGCTCCTCCATCCCTTCCATCATTCCTAAAAAGGAAGTTTCAGCAGTGTTTGGAATATAAGAGAAAACAGTATTTTCTAAATCGTATTCAATTTTTTCTAATATTTTAGGCACTAATAATTTACCTAACATTTTACGCTCATTATAAATATGGGGATCTGAACCGCGAGAGAAATAAATTCTTTCAAAGCTACAAGATTTCCTTTCAAGCGGTTTTATAAACTCTCTCATTGAATAAGAGCCATCCTTATTAACGATGAGTGCATTGCCAGGTGCTACCTCCTTAATTTCGTTATAATCTACGTTGAATGCTGTTTTAATAGCTGTTTTTTCAGAGGCTACTACAACAATTTCATCATCAGCATAATAATGTGCAGGTCTTATACCTGAGGGGTCTCTAGCCACAAAAGCATGACCAGCACCTGTGATTCCTGCCATGGCATAGCCTCCATCGAAGTCTCTGCAAGCTCTTCTTAAAACTCTTAATAGATCCAGCTGATCTTCAACTATATGTGTAATTTCAGCATTGCTATGAGTATCTTTATGTGCATCAAAAATTCTTTGGTTTTCTTCATCAAGAAAATGGCCAATTTTTTCCATCACAGTAACAGTATCCACTTTTTCTTTCGGATGCTGCCCTAATTCCGTTAAGATATCAAATAACTCTTCAACATTAGTCATATTGAAATTGCCGGCCACCATTAAACTTCTGTTTTTCCAATTATTCTGGCGTAACATGGGATGACAGTTTTCAATGGCATTCTGGCCATGAGTACCATATCTTAAGTGACCTAACCAAAGTTCCCCAGTAAAGGCACAATTTTGTTTAAGCCATTGGGCATTATTAAAATCCTTGCCCCCCTCTTTCTTGGCTTTTTTAAATTTTTTTGAAATCTTTTTAAAGATTTGTGTAATGGGCTGAGAATCTATAGACCGATATCTACTGATATACCTACGTCCTGCCTCAACATCAAGTTTAATATTACCTACTCCAGCACCATCCTGTCCTCTGTTATGTTGTTTTTCCATCAACAGGTACAGTTTATTCATGGCGTAGAGTGGGCCATACTTATCTATGTAAAACTGTAGTGGTTTCCTCAGTCGGATTAAAGCTATTCCACATTCATGTTTGATGCTATCACTCATAGATTTGTCATTAAATTACAAAGTTAATCTTATTAATGTTGTGGTTCAATAATTTTACGTTTTTCACGCAATAAGTTTATCTTTAGGAGGTAATATATTCGATGTAAATACACTTTTTATACGATCAAAATATGAAAATCATGATTTTTAGCATAAAATTTAATTGTACTTTTGTAACGATGAGCCGTTGTAAGGTCTTCCGATTTTCTAATTATATAAGAATTTAAATAAAACTCTTAATCGTGCACAGAAAACTACTTGTTGCTTACTTGTTCTTAATTTTTTGCTCATTTCACTCTTTACTGGGAAAAATCCCATACGATTCACTTAGGTCAATTTATAACAGACACTTAGAAGAAGCACAAAACATAGATAGTAACACCGATTTAAGGCCAGACTTAATAAATTTTTTAGAAGAAATTTACAGTGATAGTCAAATTTCTGAAACCGAAATACGTGAAATCTTGGCAAGGGTAGCCAGCGCTGAAAAAAGCCAACAGCTGGATGAAGGAATTTATTTGTTAAGCTCAGTTGTTCCATGGCTAAAAAACCAACCCTTATATTTAGCATTTTTTCATACAAAACTAGGTGAATTGTATAGAAGTAAGAAAAAATCTATTAATGCCATAGAACAATTTATGAAAGCGGGTTTGCTCCTGGAAAAAGTAGATGAAATTGAGGAATTAGCCAGAACTTATTTTAATATTTCTCTTATAAATATGGGAGGTAATAACCCGGAAATTGGTATAAACTATAGTGATCAAGGCTTAAATTTACTAAAAAGTAAAGCTCAATTTAATAAATCTGATTCTAATACATTAAGAGGTTTGTATAGTGTAAAAGGAGTGCTATTAGGTAAAGTAGGGGAGTACGAATCAGCTATTGAAGCCATTAATTTATCTATAGAAATTTCTGAGGCAATGAATGATACTATTCGTGCAGCCATCTCTTACGGTAATAAGGCTATTATTTTATATAAAATGGGAAGCTTCAATGCTGCGTTGCCTCTTCTACAAAAAGACTTTGAAACCAGTTTTAAAAACGGATTGTATTTAAGTGCTTTCAACGCCGGAATTTATATTTGTAAAGTGCATTTTACGCTAGGTAATAATGTATTAGGGTTTGTCTGGTTTGATAAAATTAGCCAAATGATTGAAGAGAATAGCATTTCTAATATTGCGTCAAAAATAGAATACTTTAATGTAGCAGCTGATGTAGCCCAGCTTAAAGGAGAGAAAGACAAGGAAATTGAATATTTAAGAAAGTATCAGGAGATAGATCTTATTCGAGATTCTATTGCTTCTGCAAATGATATTACTCAGTTGCAGGAAAAATATTTATTGGAGAAGGAGGTGACCAAAATGGAGTTACTGCAAACTACCAATCAATTGCAAGCATCCCATTTACGATTAAGAACATCTATTCTTGTTATTATAGCGCTGGCTTTAATAATAGTTTTATGGTACGTTTTTATTCTCAGGCAAAAAAACAAAAAAATAGATAAATTGAATGAATTGCTGGAGGAAAAAGTGTCGGATCGTACAAGTCGATTATTGGAAATCAATAAGGAATTAGATACTTATTTGTACAGAGCATCTCATGATATTCGTAGGCCAATAAGAACTTTGTTAGGCTTAAACAATGTATCTAAGCTTAATCAAAGTAAAGAACAATTAGAAAAGTTGTTTGATCAAGTGCATTTTACTGCGCTAAATATGGATAAAATGTTATTCAAATTGCAGATGGCATACGATCTAAATAATGAACACAAAACTGAAAAGGTTCAATTAAATTCTGTTTTGCAAGATTGTTTGAAAGATATGGCCTTGGAAATAGAAGCGCATAATGCCAAAATAGATATAGTTTTACCACAAAATAATGTTGAAATAAATGCTAATACTGCTCTATTAAGGATTATTTTAGATAACCTTATTGAAAATGCTATACTTTACCAAAATCATGGTAACCCTGAAGTGAAAATTAGTATTGATGCAGGAAAATACTATTTCTATATCCATATTAAGGACAATGGTTATGGTATTCCAACAGAATACTACGATCAGGTTTTTGATGCTTATTTCAAATTAAGTAATAAAACTCAAGGCTCAGGTTTAGGATTGTTTTTAGCATTTAAAGCTGTTACTTTTTTAGGTGGAGAAATTGCTATCCAATCTGAAATTAATTCTGGCTCACAATTTACCGTAAAGATACCACTTAGTCCCAAATAGGAAATTTCTCAAGCCGAACCTCTTCATGAAAAAATGTTTTAGCAGAGGCCTCAAAGGAAGCGGTTTTATCAGAGACCAGGAATCTATCTTTCTGAGTATTTAGGTCTGATAATAAATCATTTTCAATTAAATAATTCTTTAGTCTTTCGGCTACAATTGATGCGGAATCAAGAATATCTACCTTGTGGTTGTAAATCTGAGAGATTTCATTTTTTATTAATGGATAGTGCGTACAGCCCAAAATTAATGCTTCAATATTCTTTAGAGATTCATCCTGTAAATAATTATCAATTATTTCATGGCTGATTTTATTTTCAAAATAGCCTTCCTCAATCATGGGCACTAACAATGGAGTGGCCAGGCTTTTTAATTCAATGCTGCTATTAAGGTTCTTAAGTTTCAGCTCATAAATATTAGAATTTACTGTTTGCTTTGTGCCTATTAACCCTATTTTTTTATTTTTATAGTTATTTGCCACATAATTTACCACGGGATCAATAACATTAAAAACCTTAGCTTTAGATCCTACATATTCTTTCACTAATTCAAATGCTGCAGAGGAGGCTGAATTACATGCTATTAAAATCAATTTACACCCTTGCTGTAACAATACATCCGTTACTTTTATGCTGTAGGCTTGGATAGCTGCGGCAGATTTATCGCCGTAGGGTAAGTGGGCAATATCTCCAAAATATACCATGCTTTCTTGTGGCATCAGCAGCTTTACTCTATGGGCTACGGTTAAGCCCCCAATTCCTGAATCGAAAATACCAATAGGTGAGGAATTATTTTTTTTCATAATACAAATATGGGCATAGCTTTAGAATTTAATAGAAGACTGCAAGATTTTATTTATCCTGAAGATATTAGATGTCTGCTTAAGCTTGCCCCTACATAATTAAAACGTGATTTTGAAAATTAAAATAAAATTATTTTTTGATAAACACTCCCTGGCCCTCTCAATAGGGGATTTTATGGCATTTCATTTTAATTTTCAAGTTGCTAAACTTAAGTATCTAAATTTTATTTTAATTTGTTGTAACTTTTCATCAACCTACGCATCTACCTATTATAATGAGCGAAGAAAACTACTTTAAAAACACTTTTTTAAGCCAAAAAAATAAGCTTTATCGCTTTGCCTACTTCTTTTTAAAAGGAGAAGACGAAGCAAAAGATGCTACACAAGAGGCTCTTATAAAGATTTGGGATAAGAGGGAGGAATGGCATAAAGTAGAAAACCCTGATGCATGGAGTATGCAAATTATTAAAAACAACTGTTTAGACAGACTCAGAAAAAAGAAGACTGCCCAAAAGCATCAGCAATTAATGGAATTGACTCATTCCACTCATCAAAATCCAGGTACGATATCTATCTGGCAAGATCAGTGGCAAATATTGCAGCAGGTAATGGAGCAGCTAAGTGAAAAACAAAAAACTGTTTTCATTTTAAGAGAAATTGAAGGGAATAGCTATCAGGAAATAGCTGAGCTTTTGGAGATTTCAGAGGCGCAGGTTAAGTCGGATTTATTCCGATCGCGTAAATTTTTGAGGGAAGCAATGTTAAAAGTGAACAATTATGGCATCGGAACAACTAAAACAATGGCTTGAGCAATACTGGCAAGGTGAATTGAACCATGTTGAAGAAATGCAATTCAGAAGTGAGCTTAAAATTAATAAGGCAAGCTTAACCGGTGAGTTGAAATCTTTAGCAGAATGGTTTGAAGCCAATGAAAATGTGAAGCAGGAAATAAGCTTAGGGGATGATTTTGATGAAATGGTGCTCAATAGTACCGTAAGGAAAAATATTTCAATGGGTAATTGGAGTTGGTGGAAAATTGCGGCCTCTATTTTGATCATTATTAGCTTAGGGTATATGGCCTGGCTATTACCTCAGCAAAATTCCAAACCGAAAAACGTAGCTGAAATCACAAATACTCAAGAAGATCCTGAAAAGGCATTTGAAGAAACAAAAGCAACACTACTTTTAATGGCTAATATGATGAACAATGGAAAAGAACATTTGAATTCACTTCAGCTTTTTCAAGTAGCGCAGGATAAAATTCAAAATACTCTGAAACAGGAGAAGTCGAAACAGAAAGAAGATATAAAGAACAAAATTTAAAAAGATGAAAAAGATATTAATTATAGCGATGATCTGCTCTACAGGAAGTATAGCACATGCTCAAAACAGTGAATTTATTAACTTTTACAATAAATATTCCACTAATACTGAATTTACCGTAGTTTCTGTAAATGAACGAATGATAGCTTTGTTTTCTAATTTTGAAATGGAAAATGAAGAGGAGAAAGCTGTTATGGAAGCAGTTTCGAAATTAAAAGGAATAAAATTGATTGCCAATCAAAATACTACTAAGGGAAAGCAGTTATTTAATGAGGCGCAAAAGTCTTTTGCCACCGGATATGATGAGTTGATGACGGTTAGAGATGGTAATTCCGATATGCGCTTTCTCATCAAGGAAAAGGGAGGTATTATTAATGAATTAGTAATGCTGGTAGGTAGTGATAGCAGCTTTGTTGCGGCTAGTTTATTTGGAAATATTGACTTGAAGCAAATGGCTAAAATGGCCAAGGGCTTAAATATTTCAGGTATGGAAAACCTTGAAAAACTGGAGGATATGGATGATAATTAATTCACAACACTTCTGTTATTTAATAAATTAGTTACTTTTGAGACTGGTTCAGATACTGAGCCAGTCTTGCTTTATTTAATAAATAAACCTATATGAACCTAAAACTACTATTCAACTTAATTGTAATCTCAGTTTTTATTGTATCCTGTGAGCAAAAAACGGAAAGCCCTCTCGGATCTATGGAAGAGGAGGGGATTCATTTTTTATCTCTTCATTTGTATCCCAGCACCATCAGAATGGTAAATATAGCTGAGGATGAAAATTTTTATGAGGCTACCAAAAATGTAAAGAAAGCCCATTATCTACAAATTAATTTAGATAGTCCAGAGAAAACTGAAAAATACGAAAATTGGAAAAATCAGTTAGACTGGTCAAACTGGGATGAGTTGATGTCGGCCAGAATGCAAGGATCAATGGTGAGCATTTATACCCCAAAAGAAGAATCTGATTATTATTTTGCCAGTATTAAAGCTGACGGTATGGTTTCTTTAGTTTGGTTGGAAGGAGAAATTGACCTCAACAAAGTGACCAGCTTAATGCAAAACGGAATCAACTTAGGGCCTGTTACAGATTTCTTAAACGATAAAAAGGAAACCGAGGAGAGGCGTGAAAAAATGAGATCGATGAGAGATCAAATGAAATCAGACACCACAGTAATACAGGATTCAGTTCCAACTCAAAGCCCACAACTATAAACAATCAGCAAGCTATCATGAGTGAAACTATTTTAAAAATATCAGGGCTAACCAAACATTACGGCAAATTAACCGCCCTTAACCAATTAGATTTAGAAGTAAAAAAAGGGAATGTATTTGGTTTATTAGGCCCCAATGGAAGCGGAAAAAGTACTACTTTAGGTATTTTGCTTGGTGTTAACCAGAAAGATTCAGGTGAATATGAATGGTTTACCCAAAAGCCGGAAGCAGCCCAACGTAAAAAAATTGGAGCTATATTGGAAAGCCCTACCTTTTATCCGTACCTCAGTGGTATACAGAACCTTAAAATTGTTTGTAAAATTAAAGATGTACCCAATAGCAGGATAGATGAAGTATTGAAGCAAGTGGGGTTGGGAGAGAGAGGGCATTCTCCCTTTAAAGCCTATTCGCTCGGTATGAAACAGCGTTTGGCCATTGCCTCAGCTTTATTATCCGACCCTGAAGTGCTTATACTGGATGAGCCTACCAATGGTCTCGACCCACAAGGAATAGCTGAAATTAGGGAGCTGATATTAAATATAGCTCAGAGTGGCAAAACTATCATTTTAGCAAGCCATTTATTAGATGAAGTGCAAAAAGTATGTACTCATTTTGCTGTGTTAAAAAACGGAAAGAAGATTTTTAATGGCAGTGTAGCAGAAAGCCTGTCCGGTAACGATGGAGTTGAAATTGCCTCGCCGGATATGAGTCAGCTACAGTCAGTATTGGATGTATACCCGGGAATTAAGCAAATGAAAAAAAACAATCTCAACAGACTGGAAATTCAATTTGCTGAGCCTGTTAATATCATTGACTTCCATCAGTTTTTGATAGAGAAGGACATTGTATTAAATCATCTAGCTTACATCAATAAGTCTTTAGAGAAACAATTTTTAGAACTTTTATCAGCCTAAACCATTATGCTTAAACTTTTACAAATAGAGTGGCTAAAACTCAAAAATTATAAAACCTTTAACAGGTTAGCAATTTTATATTATATTTTACTACTATTGATTTTAAGTAGTGTTAAGCTTTTGCTTTCATGGATGGCTAATTCCGGCATGGAATTTCAGGGTATCAGTCCGGCCATTTTACCCTTTTATGATTTTCCGGATGTATGGCAGAATTTAGCTTACTTAGCTTCCTACATTAAATTCTTTTTAGCATTTATCGTAATTATTTCTGTTACCAATGAGTATTCCTT
>JBBSPJ010000118.1:0-11323 GCA_038258905.1 Cytophagales bacterium | reverse complement strand
CCATTTTTCCGCCAGCATAACCTGAAATCGCTTCCTTTACACCTTTAATTTGTTCAAAAGCAGCTTCTACACACCAAAAACATCCCCCAGCAAAATAGACTGTGTCTACGTTTTGTGAGTTTTGCGAAATATCCTTTATAGTTGTAGAATCGGCTACAGCATTATTCTCTGTATCGTTTGTATTAGCTGAACAGGCAATAATTATAAAAGCTGTTAAGCTAAGGAAATAGTATTTTAACATAGAATTTTAATTTTGTCTAGTAACGAAGTACTGACTGTTTTAGTTTTTTTAAAAAGTAGCTTATTTTTGATAATAAAGAAACTTATTTTGTTTCAATATTACCTTTTATTTCAAAGGCAATAAGTTCTTCTTTTAACCATTCCGGTAATGCTATTGTTTTTTTCTCTTTAGTATCAAACATCACTTGAGAGGAAGTGCCAACTGTGTGAATTACGCCATTTTCGGTTGTGATCATATATTCTAAAATAAAACTTTTAGTACCCATTTGCTTAGTTCTTACCCAGCATTTTGTTTCAGGCATACCAATTTTAAGTTCTTTTAAATAATTGCAATTTATATTAGCTAACAAAAACATGTTTTTATGCCAATTCCAGGTAGGAGCGGCTTCCAGCATGTATCTGCCTCTGGCAATTTCAAAATATTGAATATATATGGAATTATTCACGTGATATAAAGGATCTAAGTCTGTCCATCTTACCTGAATATCTTGTGAAAATTTAAAATTTTTAGGATCTATTGAAATGTTCATTTATGATTTTTGTATAGTGATTTATTTTCTTTGATTATATGTTCTGAGTATTTTAGAGTTGAACCCATTCTCTTTTCTTATTAGACTCAAGCGCTTTTTCAATAAACAACATACCCCTAACGCCATCTTCAATAGTAGGTAAGGTGAATGCGTCCATATAAATATCTTTAGTAATTGAGTCCTTGCTTTCTATAGCTCTGAAAAAGGCTTCATAAATATTCTGAAATCCCTCTGTAAAATAAGGGCTATGGCCGGGTATATTCACCTCGGATACTGATTTTTCATCCTTCTCAACAGTTTTAATGATGTCTTCTGTAAAATCAGGGTATTTAATATGTAATTCATTGGGTTGGTTATGGCTCCACACCAATCCTGCCTTATCTCCATAAATATGTAGAGTTAGATCATTATCTTCACCTGTACAAATCTGACTTACCGAAAGTGTGCCTTTTGCTCCATTTTCCATTTCAAGTAGCACATTTGTATCATCATCAATTTTTCTACCCTCTACAAGGATAGAAATATCTGCAAATATCTTTTTTACCTTTATGGCGCACACACTTTCTAATAAGTTAAAAGCGTGGGTACCTATATCAGCAATTGTACCTCCTTTTCCTGATTTTTTAGGATTTGTACGCCATTCCGCCTGTTTATGACCCTCAGACTCTATTAATTGACTCAACCAACCTTGCGAATAATCAACTTTTACCTTTCTAATATTGCCTAAATGATCATTTGCGATCAATCCTGCTGCTTTTTTAAGTAGAGGATACCCTCTATAGGTATAAGTCATCGCAAAAATGCCCTCTGACTTTTCAGCTATGCTCTGTAAGTCTAAGGCTTCATCTAAATCAAAACTCAAAGGCTTATCACACATCACATGAAAACCGGACTCTAAGGCTAATTTTGCTTGTGCTACATGTAAATGGTTTGGAGTGGCTATCGAGACAAAAACCATCCTCTCAGAGGCTGGCAATTGCGACTCTGTCTCAATCATTTCCTGGTAACTGGCGTAAATTCTATCATCTGATAAACCTAGTTCCCGGCCTTTTTCTTTACTTTTTTTTGGGTCGGAACTAAAAGCTCCACATACCAACTGTGCTTTTCCTGAGGCAGTTGCTGTAATTCTATGGATATCTCCAATCATTGAGCCTGGTCCGCCACCAATCATCCCCATTTTTAATATGTTCATATAAGTATATTTTTATTACCTTGTGTTTTTTTGAAACACTTTCGTTTCTTTCTTATTATTAAATGTTAAAGTAAACAAATTACCTTGATGAATAGAAGAGATGCCATTAAAAAAACAGGAATGATGTTAGGTTTAGCAGCCACGTCTCCATTGTTATTACATGTATTGCAGGGGTGTAGTCCTGAAAAAACTATGAATTGGCAACCTGTTTTTTTTAATGAAGATCAGGCTTCATTGGTTTCTGCTATTGTGGATCAGATTTTACCAAGAACAAACACCCCGGGTGCTTTGGATGTAGGTGTTGATGCTTTTTTAGATAAAATGGTAGCAGAAGTTTATTCCAAACCAGCCCAGGAGCTTTTTTTAAAAGGGTTAAGTAAATTTGATGAAGAAAGCAAAGCGAAAAATGGCAAGCTTTTTTCCGATCTGGATACAGAAGCAAAATATGATTTCCTGCATAGCATTGATAGTCAGTTACAAGGATTATCTTATACTACAGCACCGGAAGAAAAGCCATTTTTTTTAATGGTGAAGGAGTTGACCTTGTTGGGTTATTTTACCTCAGAAGAAATAATGACGAAACACTTAGACTATATACCTATACCTATGCAGTTAATAGGTTGTGAGCCTATTAAAGAAAATCAAAAATTACGAGTAGGGAATTATTTTTAATATGAAGAAGGAGAAAACGCAATACGATGCAATAGTTGTTGGTTCCGGTATATCCGGTGGATGGGCAGCAAAAGAATTATGTGAAAAGGGTTTAAAAACCCTGGTGTTGGAGAAGGGAAGAAATGTGGAGCACATCAAAGATTATCCCACAATGAATAAGGCACCCTGGGAATTTGACCATAGAGGTCAGGAATCTCAGGAGGTGCAAGAAGAGTATTATGTGCAAAGCAAAACCTATGCTTTTGACGAAGGAACTAAACACTTTTGGGCCAATGACAAAGAAAATCCTTACACCACTCCAGAAGACAAAGAATTTAGATGGATCCGGGGAAATCATGTAGGAGGCAGGTCTCTCACTTGGGGCAGACAAAGCTACAGGCTTTCGGAAATGGATTTTGAAGCCAACTTGAAAGATGGAATTGCAGTGGATTGGCCTATCCGATACAAAGATTTAGCTCCCTGGTACGATTATGTTGAGAAATTTGTAGGTATTAGTGGTAGAAATGAAGGTTTTGATCAATTGCCTGATGGTCAGTTTTTGCCACCGATGGATATGTACTGTGTGGAAGAAAAAGTGAAAGGAGCTATTGAAAAGCAATGGACCGATAGAAAAATGACCATCGGCAGAACGGCTAACCTAACACAGGCGCATAATGGGAGAAATGCTTGTCAGTATAGAAATTTATGTAGTAGGGGTTGTCCTTATGGAGCTTATTTTAGTAGTAATTCTTCTACTTTACCTGCTGCAGCCAGTACTGGTAACTTAACCTTAAGACCTCACTCTATTGTAGAGTCAGTAATTTTGGACGACAAAACAAAGAAGGCCAAAGGCGTGAGAGTTATAGATGCTGAAACCAATGAAGTGCATGAGTATTATGCTAAAGTTATATTTTTATGTGCTTCTACCTTAGGATCTACCTGGATTATGCTTAATTCTAAGAGTGATCGATTCCCGAATGGCTTGGGAAATACAAGTGATACCCTCGGGAGAAACCTGATGGATCACCATTTTGAGGTATATGTGAGAGCTGAGTTTGACGATTTTAACGATAAATACCACACTGGATATCGGCCTAATGGTATTTATGTACCTAGGTTTCAAAATATAAAAGATAAACATCCTGATTTTATTCGTGGATATGGCTTTCAAGGGGGCGGAAATAGAGTAGGTTGGGGCTATGGAAATAGGTTAGCCGGATTTGGTGCTGAGTTCAAAGATCAATTGATGAAACCGGGGCCCTGGGAAATGTCATTTATGCCATTTGGTGAATGCTTGCCTTATGAGGATAACCAGGTAACGCTTAATGAAAATGTAAGAGATAAATGGGGATTACCTACTTTACATATTTCATGTGAATTTAAAGAAAATGAATTGCAGATGCGTAAGGATATGCTTAAAACCGGTACAGAAATGCTGGAAGCAGCCGGGGGAAAGAATATCTCCTCTGTAAACCTTAAGCCGGTTCCCGGTTTTGGAATCCACGAAATGGGTACCGCCCGTATGGGAAGAGACCCTAAAACATCTATGCTGAATGCCAATAATCAATTGCATGATGTGCCTAATGTATTTGTTACCGATGGATCGGCTATGACATCATCTGCTTGTCAGAATCCGAGCTTGACATATATGGCTTTAACAGCCAGAGCAGTTGATTTCGCGGTAAATGAATTGAAAAAAATGAATTTATAGTATTTTAAGACTTGATCTGCTTAGCCAAAACTATATTTTTAGTATATTGATTTTCAAAACAACAAAACTATGGATAGAAGGAAATTTTTATATCAAAGCGGAGCATTAGCAGCCGGTACTTTTTTAATTCCCAGTTTAATTGGGTGTTCTAATTCAGCTACAGGATTAAAAAATCCCGGAATTCAGGTTTATACGTTGCGTGAGGAGCTAGCCAAGGACTTTGCAGGTACTATGAAAAAAGTGGCTGATTTAGGTTATAAAAACATAGAATTATTTAATTATCAGGCGGGTCAATATTTTGGCAAATCCATTTCTGAGGTGAAAAAGCTTATGGACGATTTAGGCCTAAAGGTAAAAAGTAGCCATACTTTAACTGGTTGGAGCATGCCTGAGAACATAGGCACGCTTACCAATGGCTGGGAGCAATACGTGGAAGATGCCGCTACTTTAGGGCAAGATTATGTTATTTGCGCCTATTTGCCTGATTCAGAACGTGAAAGTCTTGATGATTATAAGAAATTAGCAGATTTATTGAACAGTTGTGGTGAAATAGCTAAGAAGTCAGGTGTGCAAATGGGGTATCATAACCATGCTTTCGAGTTTGAAAAGATGGAAGGTGAAATTCCTTACCATATTTTATTAGAGCAATGTGATAAGGATTTAGTGAAATACGAATTAGACTTGTACTGGACACAAAGGGCGGGCATAGATCCTGTAGAGTATTTTAAAAAGTACGAAGGCAGGTTTCCTTTATGGCATGTAAAAGACATGGAAGCAGGGGAGGATCAATTTTTTGCACCGGTAGGAGAAGGCGTTATTGATTGGCAGCGAATTTTTGATCATGCCAGCACCGCCGGTTTAGAATATTTCTTTATAGAGCAAGATGATACCAGAGATAAAAAGCCTTTTGAAGCTATTGAAAAAAGTATAGGGTATTTGAAAGGTTTGGAGAGGAAATAAAGTAGGACTAATTTATTTGATATATTTCGATTACAAAAAAAATAGCCTACGGTTTTAACCGTGGGCTATCAATTTTCAGATGCATCAAAACCGTTTTAACGGTTTATAATTTCAATTGACCTAAAAAATTAAGTAATGCCACATTCATATAATAAAATATGGATACATGCTATTTGGGCAACTAAAAATAGAATGCCTTTGATAAGGCCAGATGTGGAGAACAAAATCCATCAATTTATAATGGAGCAATTGCGAGAACAAGGATGCCCAGTTAGAATTGTCAATGGCATGCCAGACCATGTTCATAGTTTGTTTTTAATGAGCCCTCAAAAGTCAATTAATGATGTCATTAAACAAGTGAAAGGAAGCAGCTCCTACTCTATAAATCATGAAGATATCATTACTGATAAATTCTCCTGGCAAACAGGCTATGACGCCTATTCAGTGTCTGAATCAATAGTTGAAAAAGTATATCAATATATCAAAAACCAAAAATTGCATCATCAAAATAAATCATTTCAACAGGAGTATGATGAATTTTTGGAATTAAATAGGTTAAATGACACAACCGAATGACTTGATAATATTTATTTATTGATATAAAATGGTTAAAACCATTTAACGGACATCGAATAACGAATTAGCCCACGGTTGAAACCGCGGGCTATAGAGTAAGGGAAACTATCAATTATGATAGTTAAAAACAGTATGAATAAAAAAATGAATAAATTGTTTTGGAGTGATCTACAACAAGGTTATTGAAATTTGATTTTTAAAATAAGCCTAATTGTTAAATACTATTACTCTATTTGATTGTTACAATAATATTTTGCAAAAAATATAACCAACGGTTTCAACCGTTGGCAATAGAATTCCAAGATAAATCCGAACCGTTTTAACGGTTTCTAATGCTAAGATTCACCTCGTATGTCACAACGTTTCCAACACTTTTACCTAATCGAGCTTCAATTTCTGGGCTTCCGTTTGCATGGCTGGCAATATCAAAAAAACTTGAAAACAGTGCAAGGCTTTCTTGAGCTTACTATTAAATTTGTGCTGGGAAAGGAGGTTCAATTTAAAGTGATGGGATCAGGAAGAACCGATGCCATGGTGTCGGCTATGTCATCTTACTTTGAATTATTTTTAGAAGAGCCAATTGATGAGGAAAACTTTTTTCATGATTTCAATGCTAACTTGCCGGCTGATCTTAAAGTACTTTCATGGAAAAGTGTTGATTCGAAATTCAACATTTTGAAAGATGTACAATCCAAGGAATACAATTACTTATTTTCCTTCGGTGAAAAACAGCATCCATTTTCAGCTCCTTTTCTCACATGCATTCATGAAGAATTAGACTTAGAATTAATGCAAAAAGGAGCAACGCTATTTGAAGGCACTCACGATTTTGTACATTATTGCCATCAGCCTAAAGCTACTAAGGATACTATTAGAAACCTTGAAAGCTGTAGTATAATTTCAAATGATCAATTAACTGCTAATTTCTTTCCTCAGAAAAGCTACATCCTTAAAATTATAGGTAAAGGATTTATGCGCTACCAGATTAGATTAATTATGGGTGCGTTATTTTTATTAGGAAAAAAAGAGATTACGCTTGATCAAGTCAAGGAATCTTTAAATGGAAATATTGAGATTTTTCAAAAAGCCTCAGCACCGGCATCCGGCTTAATGGTGAAATCAACCCAGTTTAAATAATTATTTTATTAAGCTTATAATTAAGCTAGAACATCTTTAGCATCCTCTGTTTTTTCAAACATAGCAGCAGCAAAAGTGCATTCCGGAATGATTTTTAAATCGTTTTCACGCGCAAATTTCACTGCATCCAAAAACAATGTTTTTCCTACCCCTTTTCCTTTAAACTGCGGATTTACCTCAGTATGATGAATGGTAATTTGATTTTCATTTTCCTGAGTATAGGTCATTATTCCTGCCATATTTCCGTTTTCACGTGCTTCAAACTGACCTTTATTCAGATTTCCTGATTTGGTTATTAAAATCATTTTAGTTGTAGTGTTTTTTGTTTTGTTGTTTAACTCGAAATATACAATTGAAATCACTTGAAAATCAATTATAAGGCATTAATTTTTATTGGTAAATAAATCTGAACTTAAATATCTATCGCCTCTATCGCATGTAATACACACAATAAGTCCTTCTTCTAATGTTTCTGCAATTTTTAAAGCGGCAATTAGTGCACCACCGCTACTCATACCTGCCAGAATACCTTCTTCATGCGCTAAGCGCTGGGTCATCCTTCTAGCATCAGTTTCGCTTATGTCAATAGTTGAATCTACTCTATCGGCTTCAAAAATTTTAGGTAGAAATTCGGGTGACCATCGTCTGATTCCCGGTATTTTAGAACCGTCTGTCGGTTGTGTTCCCACAATCTGTACAGCAGGGTTTTGTTCCTTCAAATAACGTGAAACACCCATAATAGTACCTGTAGTACCCATTGCTGATACAAAATGGGTGATTTTGCCATTGGTATCTCTCCAAATTTCAGGTCCGGTAGTATTGTAATGCATCTTATAATTATCCGGGTTTCCGAATTGGTTGAGCATAAAATATTCTCCAGTCGCAGCCATTTCTTCTGCTACAGTGCGAGAATATTCAATGGTGCCTTCTGCTTTGGTGAGTATAACTTCTGCTCCAAATGCCTCCATTGTTTGGATACGCTCAGCGGTTGAATTCTCAGGCATAATTAAAGTCATATGCAAGCCTTTCAATTTCGCAATCATGGCTAAAGCAATTCCGGTATTGCCACTAGTGGCTTCTACCAATTTATCTCCTTTTTTAATATCGCCTCTTTCCAGGGCAGCACCAATCATTCCCAAAGCGGCTCTGTCTTTAACGCTACCTCCCGGGTTTTGCCCTTCCAGCTTACAAAAGATCTTCACTTTTTTATTGATGGGAATACTTTTGAGCTCAACAATCGGGGTATTTCCAACTAAATCTTCTAAAAACATTGTTTTACTTTAATGATTTTTGTTCCAGATGCTTATTCTTTGAATCGTAATAGAGTTTTGTATGTGCATCCACACTTTTAGTGATCCAACTGTTTCCTCCGATTACACAATGATCTCCTATAGTTGTATTTCCTCCTAAAATGGTAGCATTTGCATAAATAACTACATGGTTACCTATGCTAGGATGTCTTTTAGTGCTGGCATCCTCTTTTTTAACACTTGTAGCTCCTAAAGTTACACCCTGATATATTTTTACGTGCTCACCAATAATGGTGGTTTCACCTATTACTATACCAGTACCATGATCTATGCAGAAATTACTACCTATTTGGGCCCCAGGATGAATATCAATACCGGTTTTTCCATGAGCATATTCCGAAATGATTCTTGCAATGAGATGAAACCCACTTTGATAAATATAATGTGCTATTCTATGAGCTGCTATGGCCTTAAAACCTAAATAAGTTTTAATCACCTCTATTTTACTTTTAGCTGCCGGGTCTCCGGCAAACATCGCATCCACATCTTTTTCAAGTTGTGATTTGATGCTTTCCAAATTTAAAAAAAGTAATTGGGCATCTTCAACCTCAGGATTTCTGAGCTTATTGCATCTTTGATTTAATAAATCTGCCCATTCATTTTCTAGTTTATTTAACTGAACTACAATAGCTTCTTCACTGGTAATTTTTTCATTACCATAATCAGGAAAAATAAAACTTAAAAGCTCTTCATAAAAGCGTGTTATTTTCTCTGGGGAAGGACAGTTAACTGCATTTTGATGTTCGGCTAATAATTGCTTTAAAAATAAATTTTGCATACAATAAACTAATCTTTTATTTCTTCACGGCCATCGGCATGAATAGCAAATCTACCTCTTTCTTTAGGATGAACATGCTCATGACTAGGCCATGGCCAACCGCCAAACTCTGTTTTCTGAAATTCCAATATGGTTTCACGTACTTCAGCAGGGTAATTTACCACAAACGGACCATGCTGTACTACCGGCTCGTTAATTGGTTTACCTTGTAATAACAGTAAATGGCTTTGCTCATTCCCATTGCTTATAACGGTTTTGCCATTAGAAACTAAATCAGCTCCATTGTATAAAGGTAGTTCAGTTTCATTGATTTGTAAGCTGGTACCTTTAAAAAAATAAAGGTTTCTATTCACTTCATTTTTACTCATTGGAATTTCCCAAACAGCATTAGGCTCCATTTTTATATGCCAAATAGCTACTTCATTTTCTGGATTTTTTGCCCATGAATCCGGAGCGGGTTCTGGTGCTTTATGTCCATCAATTTTACCAGCAACAATTTCCACTGAAGTGTTTTTTCCATTTGCATCCTTATGGGTAAACACCGGTATGGTATCGCTCCATAACATGGCAAAGTGAGGCTCCACATTTTTGCTGTCGCGTGGCAGATTCAGCCATATCTGGAATAACTCTAATGGGTTTTCCTCATTCTCTTTCAATAAAGGGAACATCTCTGAATGTTGCACACCCTTACCGGCTGTCATCCATTGCACATCTCCATTGCCAAATCTTCCTGCTGCTCCTAGGGAGTCTGAATGATCTACTAAACCTTTTCTTACGATGGTTACTGTTTCAAATCCTCTATGCGGATGTGCGGGGAATCCAGGCACCTTAGATCCGTGGTACATTCTCCAGCCATCTTTAATTGTAAAATCCTGACCTATCATCCTGCCTTTTAAAAGGTCCGGGTCAGGACCTGCACTGCTATTTCCTTTAGGGAAGAAATCCTCATGATGTACACAAAATAGAAATGGATCTTGTGTTTGCCATGGGAAACCTAATTTTTTTATATCTTTAACTACTTAATTTTCCATGTATCTACAACGAATATTGATTCTAAATAGTTAGCGTAATTTTTTAAAATATTAATCATTTAATGGATTTCCGCAATTATGGCAATAATTACTATTATCTACCTGTTGAGATTTATTACATTTAGAGCAGGTTTTAAATGTTTCTCTATAGCTTTGCCTGTTCATTTCTGAGGTAACAATACCTGTAGGTACTGCAATAATTCCATACCCTAAAATCATCACAAATGATGCAAAAAATTGGCCTAATGGTGTAATTGGAGCAATATCACCATAACCGACTGTAGTTAGTGTTACAATAGCCCAATAAATACCTTGAGGTATATTAGTGAAGCCACTTTCCGGCGGTTCAATCAGGTACATTACAGCGCCTATAATAGATACTAAAATAACCACAGTCCCCATAAAAATAATAATTTTATTTTTACTGGATATCAATGCTTTTGATAGGGTAGAGGCTTCTCCTAAGAATTGTGTCAGTTTAAAAATTCTGAAAATTCTAAGTAACCTTAAACTACGAATTATCATCAATGATTGGGCACCTACTAGAAATATGCCAATAATTGATGGTAAAATGGATATTAAATCTACTATGCCAAAAAAGCTTTTGATGTAGTGGAGTGGCTTGTCTACTATCATTATCCTAAGGATATATTCGATTATAAATAATCCGGTAAGAATAATTTCCGCAATGATAAAATACCTTCCATAATTAATCCTTAAAGAAGTAACTGATTCCAGAACAACAGCTAATACGCTAAGTACAATGGCTATTAATAAACCAACATCAAAAAATTTACCCCAGAATGTATCAGCTTGAAATATAATATTATAGACTTTTACCTTCCATTTAGCTGAGGTATTAGGGCTTTCAACATAATTTGGTGACATATAATTACTTTAACTTATAAATGAATAAGAAGTGCATTATTAATACAATAAATGCGACTTGGCAAAAATTATTTTCTTTTATGGAATTTTTTCAGTTAAAAATCTAAATAAAGAGTTAAAAGAATTACTGCTTCTAATTTAGAATTAATCGAATAATTAATTGATTTATTTATATTTTATTCTTTTTTATTTATATTAAATTCTGTTTTCAACCAAATATAAGTAAACAATGAGGAAACTATTACCATATCTTTTTTTTATTACCAGTTTTGCCAATCAAGCACAACATGTTAATAATTTTACTCAACCTGACAAGCCT
>JBBSPJ010000117.1:0-11336 GCA_038258905.1 Cytophagales bacterium | reverse complement strand
TATGTAAGCTACGATTTTATAAATAAACATGGGCGACTGGGTAGGAGTCATGGCTGCCCGGCAATTCCAAAAGAGAAACATGAAGAAATCATTAGCTTAATTGCAGATAAATCATGTCTATATATTTATCATGACACACCTGATTATCATGATAAAACTTCGATGAAATCTGACGAAGAATCGATAGCAGCTTTAATCGGTTTTTTTGAAGATTATAATCAAGATTTCACGACAGAAATTGGATTGGATTACTAACTTTCCTCATTGGGAGAAATGTACAACTTTTTTAAAGCTGTAAGCAGCGGTAAATCCCTATCATAAATATCTCGTCTAAAGTAAACAGTTCCTTCATTATCTGCCCAAGCAGTTAAATAAATTAAATGTACAGGAATGGCATTTTTAAAATTAATATTTTTAGGTGTAGTTTGTTTTAATAGGTTATCAATTTGATCACTTGTTGTTTTTGTATCTTCTTCTAATAATAGTGTTTTTGCAAACTCAATCGGGCGATTGATACGAATACATCCTGAGCTAAAAGTTCTTTCATTTTGTGTAAAAAGTTCACGACTTGGTGTATCGTGAATATATACGCTGTATGAATTTGGAAACATAAATTTAACTCTGCCCAAAGCGTTATCTTTCCCGGGGTTTTGCTTAATCATATAGGGAAAGGAACCTGAAGCTGCTTTTTTCCAATCAACCGCTGAAGGGTCAATTTCTTTTCCATCAAAGCTGAATACTTTCATATTTTTTTGAGCTAAGTATTTTTGATTTTTGAGAACAGCGGGAATCACATCATTCTTAAGAATAGTGGGAGGAACAGTCCAATCAGGATTTAAGACCATATAAGTCATAGTAGAGCTGAAAACGGGGGTCTTTCGGTAAGGCTTACCAACAATGGCCTCAGTTTCAAATGTCACCTTTTTATCTTCAATCAGTTGAAGTTTAAAGTCTGCTATATTTACTAAGATATGCTTTGCTCCTAATGAGTCATCAAGCCAACGCCAGCGTTCTAGATTTGCTTCAATTGAGGCAATTCTGTCTTCGACCGAAATATTGAGCGCATCAACGCTTTTTTGACCTAAAACACCATCGAAAGGTAAGCCATTTCGCTTTTGAAACACAACTAACTGCTTATGCAAAGTGGAGTCAAAAAGATTTTTATTTTCAGTACCTATTTCAATATTTCCCTGACTTTTAGATAAACGATTTCTCAATAAAGCAACATCAGGGTGAATCACACCTAATTCTAGCTTTTTTTCATCAGTATTAAAGCTTTTCCATCCTCCATCTGCCTGAATTACTTTATATTTATTGAGTGCTTTACTAAGGTTAATATATTGGAAATGTTGAGGCTTTAGTGATTTGAGTGTTTCTGAAACCATTTGAGCTTCCAATACGGAATTGATTAAAAGCGACCAATCGATGGATAAGCCTCTTTGGGCAGCATGCCATTGGGGATCTATGCTTTTAGCATCTATTTTGCCGGCGGCTAAGTGAGATGCTAATAAAAGAAACCCATCTGTAAGAAGTAACTCTAATTCTGCCACATCTTCTGCCGATGCAGGATTACTGTTAGCAATTTTTTCCATGAGGGTTTCTATGCTTTTAAGGTGGTAGTCTTCCGGATTTAAACCTTCTTGCCCTGCATTTCTGATAGATTCTAACAACTGACTTGCATTTTCCTTAGCACTCCATTTTGATGATAAAAGCGCCTCACCTTTTTTATACATTTCAGTAAGAAGGTCGGCTTGCAATATAGCTTCGCCATGAATCACAGCAGTATCTGACTCCAACAATTCTAGCTTTTGCTGAAGCTTATCTGAAATTTCCTGCTGCATTTTCTTCTCTTTACAGCTTGTAAATGAAGTTAATATTAAAATGAAGAAAAATATAAATTTGCAATGATTGCTTAATATCATAATGAATTTTGTTTGCCTAAGAAATTACCTGGCTTTATTAACTAAAATAGTTTGGAAGAGTGTTTAATTTATGAATTTAAAGATACGAAATTGTAATGCTAATCTTACTAAGGATTTCTTTTTCCTTGAGTCGTTCTTTTAGATTAAACTTTATTTACACCGTCTTCTCCTTCAACTCCCCACTTCAGAAAATCTCCAATAGTCCTTTCAAATCGTTAATGCGCTCTTTTATACTTTGTATGTCATCTACATCACGGATGTGCTCCTTAAGAGCATAAATAATTTCCTAATTAATGTTTAAAAGATCAATTGATGATCGTGGCTGCAAAAAATAAATTTTAAAATTTATTGTCATATTTTACAGCCTACTGTAACTAATAATAAAAAGGCTTCTTAAAACTATAGAAAAGTAAGAATGGGGGATCAAGATTTTATTGACATCATTGAGGAGAATAAACAAAAGATTTTTAGAATCTGTAAGCTTTATGCCATGGATCCTTTCGAACCAGAGGATTTATTTCAGGAAATAATTTATCAGGTTTGGAAATCCTTGCCCGGTTTTCAAGGCCAATCAGCTGTTAGCACCTGGATTTACAAAATTGCCTTGAATGTTAGCTATAGGTCAAACCTGAAGAACAAAAACCTTAATAAAAATATGGTGAAGCTGGATACTATTGAGGTACAAGAGATCAAAACTGTAGACGAACGCAAAGATCAAGCGCAATATAATGCGCTTCAGGAGTGTATTCGTCAACTCAATAAGGCTGATCAATCGATATTGGTACTTTACCTTGAGGAGTTGCCCTATCAGGAAATTGCAGTTATAATAGGCATTAGTGAGAATTATGTAGCTGTAAAAATGAAACGAATTCGAGAAATCTTATTCAAATGTATAACACCTAAATTATTTTAAGATGGATGATAAGAATATAATAGATATTTGGAAGCACTCAGTAGATAACCTGATTTTAAATATTGATCACGCCACATTGATATCAGAACTCAAAGCAAAGGTAAATAAACTTGATAGAAGCATAAGAATCCGAAATATTTTAGAAATTGCTGCAGCTCTAGTACTGATTCCAATTTTTTCGTATTGGGCTTTCCAAGAACCTTCTCTTGTGTTCAAAGCAGGTTGTGCCATTACAGTCTTATGGGGCTTGTACGTAATTTACAGGTTAATTAGCACAAGAAATAACAAACCTGCAAATTTGGAGGACTTACCGCTAAAAATGCAATTAGTAAAGCAAAAAGAATACTTACTAAAAGAAGTGAAACTCTTGGATCAAGTACTCTATTGGTATATAATACCTTTTTATATTGGTCAAATTCTGCTAATAGGAGGCCTATTTTTTGAAAATGACTTTTCAATACCTGATTCTTTTCCAAGAGAGGGTATGGTAGATCAAATTATTTATTTTGTCCTAAGATTTCTACCTTATTACTTCTTTACTATGTTTATCGCTTTTGTCACTGCTTTCAGTTATTTTGTGGTAAAGCTGAATAAAGATGCAGCCAAAAATGATTTGCTACCTGCTATATATGAAATTGAGAAGATTGAAGAACAATTATAATCAATTGATTTCATTCATCTTTACAACCATTGGTATTAGAATTCACAGTATAAAAATATTGATAGGTAATTTGGTGCTTTTTCGGATTTTTAAGCAAATGCATCCAAAATTCACAAGCTCTATGACGGTTAGCTGAAAAAGATTTAGTAATCAGAGAGTCTATTTTATAAGTATCAGCAAATAGGTTGGCGTAGGCAAGTGCTAAATCTATATATTCTTCACAATTGAGGTGCTCTTTGTTTTCTATAATTTCAATAGTCTTTTCATCAGTTTCGAAAAAATAGGAAGCCAAGGTTACTTCTATTTCATCATTTTTGGTTTTTGCAGTATCTTTTTCTTGGCCTTTAAGCTCATTCATGGGGAAGATTGATTTAAGAAAGATAGTTAAAGCGAAGAGAGATAAAGTGTTTTTCATATCAATTTTGTTGAATACATTATTTTGTGCATTTAAAATTCACACCGTCTTCTCTTTTAATTCCCCACTTCTATAAGCTTCCAAAAGCTCTTTCAGGTCTTCTATTCGCTCTTTAATATTTTCGCCATCATCCACATCTCTAATGCGCTGTTTGGTTTCAGATTGCGGAAGAAAAACCTCGCTATAAGCTATGTCTTTTTCTTGAGCAATGGCTATTTTCCGGCTTTCAAAGGCTTCATGGGCAATCAACTGCCTGCCGTAGCAATTATGCATAAGCGTAAAGCCTGCAATGCCGGTTTGGTCTTGATAGGCTTTAGAAAAACCCCCATCAATAACCACTAATCTGCCCTGGCCTTTAATAGGACTTTCACCTTCTTTCACTGATACTGGCACGTGTCCATTCAGTATTACAGCATCTGACTTTAGGCCAAACTCCTTTAATATCATTTCGCAAGTTTCGGCATTATCCCGATAGGTATAGTAATCGTTTTTATGCTCTTCCTGTATGCCTTTGTCATCTATGAAATAGCGCTCAAATGTGGCCATCTTATGCTTCCCGAAAATAGGTGAGTCAGGGCCGGCCCATAAGTACCAGAGTATATCCACCCCTTTCATTTTTTCTTCCGATTCATTTCTGGCCGCAAAAGCCAATTGTACTTGCTTGTCGAAATAGTCCATTAAAGCTTTACCCTTAAAAAGCTCATTGCCCATTCTTACTTCTTTTAACAAGCCATTATTATTGAGGGGAATGCAGCCGTGGTATAAAAGGTTTTTATTGGTTACTTTATACATGCTGCCTTTTTCAAACAGGAATTTCGCATGTGCCTGCAACCTTGCACTTTTTTGAAAAGACTCCATCAACTTATCCATCAGAATGCGCTCCTCGGGATGCAATTCTGTAAGATAGCCCTCCTCTAAAGTAGGGAAATATTTGTCTTTTAGAGGATAAGTATCACCTTCTATTAGCACTGTGCCAGATTCTAAATCAATTTGCGACATAAAAAGCCGCTCCTTCATGCCAAATTCCGGCCTGCGTGCTACTAATTGATGTTCCAATTTAAACTGTATGATGGAAATAGCCTTATGCATTAATCGGTTGAGCCATTCTTCCGAGCTGCTGTGAATTTCATCCGGTGCTACTTTAGGGTTAAAGATGATACTTTCATCATTTTTATAATATTCCAAAGCAAAAGAGGCGAGCGGCAGCAGATTGATCCCATAACCTCTCTCCAGCGTATTGGTGTTGGCATAGCGAAGGGAAAGTCGGAGCACATTGGCAATACAAGCTTCCGAGCCACAGGCAGCACCCATCCACACAATATCATGGTTGCCCCATTGAAAATCTACTGAGTAGTGGTTCATGAGTTCGTCCATTATCACTTCCGCACCGGGCCCTCTATCATATACATCACCAATAATATGCACTTTATGAATAGCTAATTTCTGAATGAAGAATGCCAGTTGAATAATGAGTTCATCGGCTTGCTCAATTTCAATAATACTGGCAATTAAATGCTCATAATAATCATTTTCTTCTCCTAAATCACGCTCGGCTACTAACTCTGTAATAATTTCACTAAAACCTTTAGGTAATAAGCTCTGTAATTTTTTAGTGGCATAAATAGAAGCGAAATCACGTGTTAATTTAATGAGGCGTATAATGGTCTGTTCATAAAAGGCATCCAGGTTATCCGACTCTTTTTTAATGAGGGCTAACTTTTCTTTAGGATAGTAAATAAGGGTAGCTAACTGATCAATGTCTTTAGCTAAAAGGTCTTTTGAAAAAAGCTCAACAATTTTTTGCTTAATTACACCCGAACCATTACGCATCACGTGCTGAAAGGCTTCATACTCTCCATGTACATCGCTGATAAAAATTTCGGCTCCTTTGGTTAAATTTAAAATAGAGCTTAAAGAAACTATTTTTGAAGATACAGATAGCTGATTGGGGTATTTTTTGGCTAATAGCTTGAGGTATTTTTTATCTAAGGGCATCGCGGTTAGTATTTTCGTAAAATGAAGATACGTGATCTCATGAAAGCATACAAACTTATATAAATCTCTTATTCAATTAATTTCAGGATTGTAAATAAGCCTCTCCTACCAACTCAAAAACAGAGTAATCCAAATCTTCTAATTGATTTAAACGGATATGGATTTCAAATTTATTATTATAGGGCTTACATTTGAACACAGGATAGGTATTTGTTTCTTCAGGTAGGTAGAATTTTAAATCCAGAACCTTTTGCAGGGGGCGCACAATCAGGAAAGTTTTGTTTCGAACAAAAATAACACAGTTTTTGGAAGCACTTACATTTACCCCCTCCCAATCCATTACTTCAGCCAAAATTTTATCAAAAATAAGGATCATTTCCTCACTTCTTCCTATAAAAAGATCGTCAATATCTACTTTGGCACAGTAATGCCATGCATTTTTACTTTTTACAGGACGTTCGCATTTTGGGCAGATTTCCATTGCATGTTTTGATTCTACTTTTAACACCGAATTTGCAGAAATGTTGCTGGTTAAATAGAGCTCTAGGGCCTACTTAAAAGCCTCAGGTGCCTCATCCCGTTTTGCCCGGGACAGGCATACAATCAGGCAAAGTGAAGGCGTACCGCGTCCATTGAAGCATAAGCGTAGATGGATGCCTATACCTAGAGCTGAAGCCCAGGAAGTAGCTGAGGCTCCAGAGGCTAATGCACTAAAAAATCAAAATTTGATTTTTTAGTGCAGGGGTTAAGAAATATTATACTAAAAAAGCTTGCACTTGCTGAAAAACTATTAAAGAATAATTATTATCAATAAATTTATAAAGGATATTTTAAAATTTAACCGTTTTTAAGTAAGCCCTAAGTAAGGAGCTATTACATAGGCGGTTAAACTTTACTCTTGAATGAAAGTTTAATAAACTAAATCATCATTAGAAATTATGAAAAAGAAATTATTAACCCTGTTTTTAGGACTCTGTTTTACTTCAGCTTTATTTGCTGAAGAAGCATTAAAGTCCGGCTTTGTGAAAGGTAACCCCGAGATTAAATCTATTAATGCTTTGAGCTTTGGCCCAGAGGGTATTTTGTTTATTGGAGATAGTGAAAATGCCAAGGTATTTGCTCTTGACACAAAAGACGAATTGGTAAATAATGAAAAAGCCGACTATAATGTTGCAAGCTTTGATGAGAAAATTGCAGCCATGATGGGCACCACGATAGACAATATTACAATTAACGATATTGCCATCAATCCACTTTCAAAAACTATTTATGTTGCTGTTACGCATTCAAACGGCAAACCAGCTTTATTAAAGTTATTAGATAATGATACAATGGAGCTTGTTGGTCTAACAGATGTTTTCTATTCGGCACAGTCGTTGGATAAAGCGATTGCTTCGGAGTCAAAAGACAGAAGAGGTCGTTCACTCAGGATGTGGGCTATTTCAGATTTGAATTACGCTAATGGGAAAGTAATGCTCACAGGACTGTCCAATCAGGAATTTGGCTCTACTTTTCGATCAATGGCATTTCCATTTAATCAAAATCAGGAGATGTCATCTTTGGAAATTTATCATGCAGCTCACGGAAGATACGAAACAGATTCGCCGGTAAAATCTTTCACTACCACAAATATGCAGGGTAAAGATTACATTGTAGCAAGTTATACCTGTACTCCTTTGGTTATTTTTCCAGCTTCTGATTTACAATCCGGAAAGCACGTTAAAGGTAGAACGGTTGCAGAATTAGGTAATTGGAATACTCCTTTGGATATGATAGTGATGGAAAAAGAGAACGAGTCTTATTTACTACTGGCTAATTCAGCAAGGGCAGTAATGAAAATAAAACTTTCTAATGTAGCCAACTTTAATGGCTCTTTAACTGAGCCTGTGGAAGAAAGATCAGGCACTGCTGGTGTTGACTTTATAGCTTTACCCTTTGTTAACGTTCAACAATTAGAAAAGCTGGATGAACAAAGATTTGTGATGTTGCAAAGAAAATCAGATGGCAACCTTACCTTATGGACCTCTAATGACAGGTGGTTATAAATTCATTCTATTAGTATTCCTGAGCTTTTGGATTACACAATCCAAGGCTCAGGATTATGATTTTTTAATCAATTGGCACGGAGAAGAAGCCCTTTCTCTCTTGATCAAAGAAATTGAATTATCCGAAGTAAATGTCAGACTTTCTGGTAAGCATCAAAAAATAGCAGGAACAATTACGGCTAATGAAGGCACGCTATTTACTCCATATTTTCCTTTTGCAAATAATGTTACTTATCAGGTTTTTAATGATGAGCAATTGCTGTTTTCTTTTACGCCTCAGAAAGATATTAAGTCACCCGAGGTAAAAAATGTATTTCCCGTAACTGATGAGCTACCGGTGAACTTTCTGAAGTTCTACATTGAGTTTGACCAATCAATGGCAGGAGGGCATGTGTATGATTATTTGCAATTAATAAAGAATGGGGCTGAGGTAGAAAATGCTTTTATCCCTCTAAAGCCTGAACTTTGGGATGCTAATAAACAAATTGTAACAGTGTGGATTGATCCGGGCAGAATAAAAAGGGACCTTGGCCCTAATAAGAAATACGGAGCGGTCCTCGAAGCCGGATATAGCTATCAACTTATTATAGGAAAAGGATTAAAGGCCACTAACGGAGCTGATTTGAATGCAAAATTTGTAAAGAGCTTTCACGTATTTGAAAGAGATGAAAAAACTCCTTCTGTCACGAGCTGGACATTAAATTCTCCTACCAATAATAGCAGAGAAATGCTTCTGATCGATATGCAGGAAGTAATGGACTATAGCAGCCATCATTTCATGAGCGTTTTTTATAATGGAAATGAGATGGAAGGGGACTTCGAGTTTATTTCAGATGGGGAAATCAGTTTTTTTCCTAAAAAATCATGGCAAAAGGGAGAATATGTCCTTAAAATAGCTTCAAAAGCTGAAGATTTGGCAGGTAATAACTTCAACAGGCCTTTTGATAGAGACCTAAATAAACTTCCTAATGTGAGTGAGCAGAAGTTTTATGAGATTAAGTTTAATATCTTATAAATATGTACAAAGTTTAAAGCATAAGCAACAATGTAAAAAAATGTTCAATGCTACTTAATCTTTCTTATCTCTCTTGAAAATTCCAAACAGTCCTTTCTTTTTGTCCTTATCTTTTTCCTCATCTTGCTGCAAACCTTCTATTGTGTTGTCCACTTTATTTTCAAATGCTTTAAAAAAAGCATTTTTGAAGATATTTGCAATGGAAGGTAAAATACCTGTTTTCAGGTCACTGAAACTACCACTTATGGGCACCTTCGTAGCAAACTGATCTTTTGGTTGGTTCTCGGTGATTTCAGCTACAAAACCAAGCACAGATTCCCAAAGTAACTTCAAAGGCTTCTTTTTGTCCTTTTGCCAATCAACAAATTTCAAATCTGTTAAAAGCGGTTTTAAATAGCCATTTAACTGACCATCTCTAGCGGCAACCTCTGTATAAAAATTGAAAGTGCCTTTAGACACATCTGCTTTCGCATACACCAGTAGAAAGTCGTTGAGCGCAGTAAGATCTACATTTTCGAATGAAAGATTTATATCAAAATCCGGAGTTTTCTTGATGATGTTTAATCCTCCGTCTACTTTTAAATCACCATTACCAATAGATTTGGCAGTAATCTCGAAAGGAGAAGGTAATTCTCCTTCTTTAGCCTCTGCATTTGTTAAATTAGAAACTAAAGCATTCATTTCAGAAAAATAGATATCTACTTTTGGTTCGGAGTATGAATTTACATAGTGTATTTGCCCATTATTGATTTCAAATCGATTAATTTCAAGAGGCATGAGATCTTTTATTGGCTTAGTCCAGTCTACATCTGCTACAGAGGTAGTGTCTGTCTCCGTTTTTGAAGTATCCGCATCTGCCTGAAAAACCAGGTTGGGAGTTTCCAGAATTATTTCACCTGCTATTTTCCCTTTAAATAGTGCTTTCCACTCCACAGAAAAATCTATTTGCTTTGCAGCAAAAAATGGGCTTACTTCTTCATTGTTCTTCTCTAATAATTCAATATCATGAATGGTATATGCACCTCGGAAAAGATTTACATGAATCCACTCCACTGATCCGGTATAGCCTGGTATATCTTTTAAGGTTTTATTCACATAATACACCAAAAAAAAAGGTAGCGTTACATGGATTAAAAGCAAAAAACCAATTATACTTCCAACTATCCAAATGCGCTTTTTATTTTGTTTATTCATTGATCGTACTTCTTTTTGCTAATATTGATATAGTAGCCGTGAAAAAATTGTTTGTAAAGCAAAAAATTATTTTTATTAAAGGAGCCAACGTAAATAAAAAATATTAGATTTCTCAAATGTCAACATAATTGATTTAGGAGAGAGTTCTCATTGGAGCTTCTCTAGAGAATTCGTCAAAGGAGTAAATATAACACTACATTCCTTGAACTTTTCATTAAAGAAAAATAGTGAAAAGCAACAAATTGAGATGTTTGATTCTCAATTAGCTGTTAGTTGTTTCTTACCAAATAGTTACTGACTGGTATTCTAATACAGTTGAGTTTGTTATTTGTTTATTTTTCTTACATGGTCAGACAATAACAAATAACCACTGGCCTTTCCAGTTTTATGAATGGATATGCCTTCTATGTCTTCTGCAAAATTTTCTTTGGCAAATTGCGCTATCTCTTTATTACCTTTTTTAGGGTCGGCAGGATATTTTTTAACAGCAGATTGCTCATCACTGAAATATATATGACCTAACTCATTATCTTTCGCAATGGCCTCAATTTCTTTTTTACCACTCCACACCCCAAATTTTCTCACCAAACTGCCTTCTGCTAACCCATCTTTTGCTATTAATTTATATAGCCAGGTACTGTCCCAAATCGGAACGCCTTTTCCATAATTCAATAAATGCATCGGCCACAGCTTCCTCTGCCATTTGCTTTTGAGTGGTTATTTTAGCGGAGAAGACGCATAATGAGTCGAAATACCTCTCAAAAAATACTTTAAGAGCATATTCATCATCTTTTTTGATGAGTTTAATTAATTGTTTGTCAGTATGTATAGCTAAAATTTTCATAGAAAAAGCTCTACAAAAATGTAAATCTACGTTTAGTATTTCTAAATAATGTGATTTTGAAATGTTTAAGTTTTTTCTGCTAATTCAATCAATTTTAATATTTGGTTAATGTCGATAAAAAACTGTACCCTCAAAAAATTAAACCTCTTACTCTCAATCCTCGTAATACCACCATAATGATAAGTAAATTAATATCCATCTCATTGGCTTCATGCCTGGCAGTTTGCAATTTCGGCCTTGCACAAGAGCTTCATAAACATTTTGAAGTAAACGAAGCACAAAATATTGAGAAGTTGTCTTTGTCAGTTTCAACAAAATCAGGTAACTCCTTT
>JBBSPJ010000116.1:0-11404 GCA_038258905.1 Cytophagales bacterium | reverse complement strand
TCTGCTCAAGTCAGCTCTATTTAAATTACTGACATCTATTTTTGTGATAGGAATTTCATAATGCTGATCCATTAAAAACCACATCTCTCCGGCATCATATGAACTAATTCCATCACCAATGAGCATGGCTATTTCTGGTTGGTTTAAATGCTCAAAAGAGGGACTACCAAGGTTGACTCCGCCTGTTAAGCCACTTTTTACTGAATAAATATTAACACCTGAATTGGCAATGGCGCTTTGTAAAATTTCGAATAATTCGCCATCGTTTAGTTCCTGATTTTTTACAGGAACAAGAATAGAGCCTATTGGCATGGTTTGACCATTTGCCAAGATGATCTCTTTTGTACTCACCTGAGTTTTAATTTCTGCATGCTGAATTTTATACAATGCCTTTGGAGCGTAAAAATCGTTCCATTCCATGATGTAAGCATAATCACTTTTACCACCTACAATATTTCCTTGAGGTACTAGTGCACTTGTGAATTTCTCGCCTAACAGAGAGCTGTTAAAAGCTTTTTTATCTAAATTTTTATAATCTAAATTAAAAGCCATACCCATGTTAAATGCAGAAACATCATAAAAAAGGCTGTCAGTAAAACTAGTTCTTACATCAAAAATAGCCTCTATTAATTGATTTTGATACTGGTTAGCAGGTATTACTAAGCTTTGGTCTGACTTGTAGCCATCAATATTCTTAGCTAATTGATAAACCTCAATTTCATGCCTGTTCAGCATTTCTGCAAATTGATAAAGCTTGGAGGCATCATGATCTGAAACTACCCAGCCCTGAGTGCTGGCTGAGGTAGCTGTGTTTTGTGCTTTTGTATAAAAGTCTCTTTGGTAGTTGAGGAGCTCCTCTCGCATTTCATAAGCCGCTTGAAGGGTGCTTAAAGAAGTGGTGAACTGGTTTTTGATGGTGAAAGGGAATTCCAAAACACCATTAACACTTTCTTGTGCATGTCCTCTGGAGCTCGCTTGCTCAAACAGAATTCCTATGGCTCCCTGCACGTCAGGGAAGGTGGATCCTTTTCCATAATAAAAATCGTCAAAACTTTCCTTGCTATAATATAATGAGCCAATACCATCTAAGTATTTGGCATGGTAAGTACCAATTTTCGCGGTTAAATCCTGGTTTCTTTGAGGAGTAATAGGGTGAGTTCGCTCAGGAATTCCCGGTTGAAAAAAGAAGGTGCTGTTGGTTCCCATTTCATGATGGTCTGTTAAAATATTAGGCTTCCATGCATGAAATTGTTTAATACGATTTTGTGATTCTACCAATTGCCCTGGTAGCCAATCTCTATTTAGGTCGAACCAATAGTGGTTGGTTCTTCCTCCTGGCCATACTTCATTAAACTCTCTGTCATTTGGGTCAGTCACTAGGTTCTCACTTTTATGCATATTGGCCCAGGTAGCAAATCTGTTAAGACCATCGGGATTAAAAGACGGATCTAAAAGAATCACAACATTTTTAAGTTTGTCCTCAATATCTTTTCCTTGTGCTGCGGCTAAATAATACGCAGTTAGCATAGAGGCGTTACTGCCGCTTGGTTCATTGCCATGTACACTGAAGCCCATCCAAACCACGGAGGGCATATTGGCTACCTCTAAAGAAGAAGATTCAGATGGTTGCGTTAGTTTTTTATGGTTAATTCGAATTTCCTCTATGTTATTTTGATTGTCGGGATGTGTAATTGTTAGCAATAATTGAGGTCTATCTTCATAAGTTTTCCCGGTTTCAATAGCAGTCACTCTATCTGAAGAAGCCGCTAATGCCCTCATATAGTAGACTAATTTGTCGTGGGTAACATGCCATTCACCTACTTGGTGCCCAATAATAGACGCAGGAGTAGGGATTTCCTGATTGTAAGTAATACTATCAGGAAGGTAATAACCTAAATTTTCCTGAGCATAGCTTAAGTTTGTCGTTGAGAACAGGATTATGGATAATAAAATAAATTTGTGCATATAAATATTAATTTAATTTTTAATTTTAATCAAAAGAGTTTAAACTTGTCATGTGTGTGATTTATGTATTAAAAAAATAAATCCGAAACCATTTAAAATAATCATTTTTTAATAAAGTAAAAAAAACCTTTCCACTTTTTGTTACAGTTTAATGTAAAAAAAAATGTTTTTAAGATTGTTAAATTATCTACTTCAATTTTAAAAATCCCTAGAATAAGCTTTGTAAAAGGCATTTTATTTAAGAATATTAAAGTGCACAAAAATCTGATTAAAATTAAGCTTAAGTATTAATTAGCGTATTTTTTTTATTTTAGCGGTTCTAACAGCTTATGAGTTCATTTTTTTCTCGCACATTTGCAATGTTAAATTAATGTTAACAACTTTATACCGAATTTTAATTAATACTTAATAGTAAAAGGAGTAAAGAGTAAGAGAAGTAAATGTAATTTTGACACTGAAAAACAAAAAAACGAAAAATGAAAAAAATTTTACAAAAGATTTGTGGATTAGCGGTTTTGCTGGCGTTGTCAGTAGGATTAGCCTACGGACAGGGTGTTACCAACTCGGGGCTTTCGGGAGTGGTAAGAGATAACAATGGTGAAGAATTACCAGGGGCAACCATTCAGGCGGTTCATACACCAACTGGGACTACTTACGGGAACGTGACCAATGTAAGTGGTAGATTCCAATTACCTAACGTAAGAGTGGGTGGGCCTTATACAATTAGGGTTACATTCGTGGGCTTTGAAGAGTATGTTTTAGAAGATATTAACCTTTCTTTAGGTCAAACTCTTAATCTTAATATTGACTTAAGAGAAGAATCTACTATTCTTCAAGAAGTAGTGGTGACATCGCTGAGAAATCAGGCTATTGATGGTGATAGGACAGGTGCTTCTACCAATTTATCCAATGAGAGAATTAGTTCAATGCCTACGATTAATCGTAGTATCAATGATTTTACCCGTTTGAATCCTCAATCTAATGGAACAAGTTTCGGCGGTGCCGACAATAGGTATAACAATTATACCATTGATGGTAACCTCTATAATAACAATTTCGGATTGGGTAGTTCTCAATTTGCAGGTGGAAACCCGATTTCAATTGATGCCATTGAAGAAGTTCAGGTTAATATTGCTCCTTATGACGTAACACAAAGTGGTTTTACTGGAGCTAACGTAAATGCTGTTACAAAATCGGGTACAAATGACATTAAGGCAACAGCTTATACATTATTTCGGAATCAGAATACACAAGGTACTACTTTGAATGGGGGTCAGGATGTACCATTTTCAGAATCCAAAACTCAAATTCATGGTGTTACCTTAGGTTTACCAATTATTAAAAACAAGCTATTCTTTTTTGGATCATATGAATATGAAAATAATGCTATTCCTGGTGATACGCGTAGAGCGGCTCGACCCGAGCAAGGTTTACTTCCAGATTTCGAGCTAGGAATTGCTAGAATGACTGCTGACCAAGCTCAATTTGTACAAGAGCAGATGCAGGAAGTTTATGGATACGAAACAGGCGCTTTTGAAAATTATCCTTTTGCTGATGTGGCATCACGTTTGAATTTGAGATTAGATTATAATTTAGATCAGCGAAATAAAATTATGTTACGATTTAATAGTTTCCAACAAACAAGGGATGTTGGGATAAATGGTAATAGTATTAGAGGACTACCAGCTAATCAAAGGTTTAATAATACTAACCGTTTTGGAAATGAAGCATTAACTTTCAGAAATGGAAATTACGGAGACGAAAGTAACGTTCAGTCGATTGTAGCTGAGTGGACTTCAACCATAGGTAGTAATATGGCCAACAGGTTGAATGTGGGCTACACAAGTTCCGTTTCACAAAGATTTATACCAGGTGATCAAAATTTCCCAATGTCGGAAATATTGGAATTTGATGGCACAACTCCATTGTATTTTGCTTCTTTAGGTACTGAACTGTTCACCAGAGGTAACCTACTAGACAATAAAACTTTTAACATCACGAACAATTTCAATTATTTCCTTGGCAAGCATACATTTACTGCGGGATTTAATTTTGAGTATATGACATTCGACAATGCCTTTAATCCAACATGGGATTCCTGGTATCGTTGGAATTCTTATGATGATTTTGTGGGTGCAGTTATTAATCAGGATCGTAGTATTTTACCAGCAGGGTTTGCTGTAGGGTTTACTTATGATGAGAATAATCCACTCGAGCTTCCTACCGATAGAACGCAATTTGGTCAAGTAGGTCTTTATGTTCAGGATGAATTTCAGGCTACTAGTGATTTGAAGTTGACTTTAGGTTTACGTGTTGAAATGCCATTCTACCCCATAGATGCACCAAGAAACCCAAGCGTAGAAGATTTAGGAATAAGTGTTGAAAATCCTAGAAACCCTGGTGAATTTATTGAGCCAAGAGTGGATGATTTTCCGTCTGTTAATCCGGTATTTTCTCCTCGATTTGGATTTAACTGGGATGCATTTGGTGATAATTCATTGCAAATACGTGGTGGATCAGGTATTTTCACAGGTCGCCCAATTTTTGTTCACCTTTCCAATCAAATTAATGGTAATGGTGTAACTCGTGGTTTTGTTGGTTTATTGCCAGATCAGTGGGGGCAAGATGGTAATCCAGAATGGGAAGGCTTCCAACCGGATATCAATTACTATCGTCCGAATCCTGCTGAGCAGGAGCCAACGGTTTCCAGGTCTTTATCAATTACTGATCAAAACTTTCAGTTACCACAATCTTGGAGAAGTAATTTAGCAGCTGATTATGTATTCAATGGATTTGTTTTTACCGCTGAGGGTATTTTCTCTAAAGATTATAATACACCTTTTAGTGCTAATTTATCAAGTGTTCCTTCTGGAGGATCTGTGAATATTGCTGGTAATGAATACCCGACTTACAATCAAGTATCTTTGGGTGGTGTTATTAATGAGTTGTACTATTTAACTAACATTAATGACCGTACTTATGCTTCATTAACTTTAGGTGTTGAAAAAGATTGGGGCAAAGGCATATTCACCAGTTTAGCTTATACCAGAAGCCAGACAAGAGACTTTGGTTTAGGTGGTGGTTCACAAGCGGCTTCTTTATGGCCAAGTGATGTACAAAACGGTAGAAATAACCCAGAAGAAGGTTTCTCTCGTAATGATCAACCTAACAGAGTTATAGGTTTAATAGCTTTCAATACCAAAGGGCTAAACGAATCCAATAACACTTCATTTAACCTTTATTACTCTGCAGGTGAGCAAGGAAGATTCAGCTATACATATAGTGGAAATGTAACAGGTGAAGGTGGTGGAACTGCACTTATGCATGTGCCAGCAAGCTTTGAAGAAGCACAATTAATCGACAGAGTAAGTGGTGGTTCGATAACACAAACTGCTCAACAACAGTGGGATATTTTAAATAATTATATTGAAAACGATCCTTATCTAAGTGAAAACAGAGGTGCCGTTAGTGAAAGAAACGGTGCTGTTTTGCCTTGGTTGCATAGATTGGATCTTTCCATTGTTCAGGATATTAACTTATC
Source organism: Cytophagales bacterium (assembly GCA_038258905.1). Taxonomy (GTDB): domain Bacteria; phylum Bacteroidota; class Bacteroidia; order Cytophagales; family Cyclobacteriaceae; genus Marivirga. The sequence goes on along the minus strand of JBBSPJ010000116.1, from coordinate 5,898 downwards.
TAAAGATCCAAGCAAACATAAACTTCAGTTTAGAGCAGATTTCTTAAATGTATTAAATTTAATGAATGATTCATGGGGTGTAAGCAGAAATACTGTTCAAAGAAACCTAATGAATTTTGAGGGAACAGATGCTAATGGCAACGCTCAATTTACCATTAATTCTATTCAAGGAGAGTCTACTTATCCTACTGATGTGACTGTGCCTAATTTTGATTTGAGTCAAACTTGGAGCGCTCAATTCGGTGTTAAATACATCTTTTAATTGAAAGTGATTAAATTTAAAATAAATATTAATATGAAAAATATATTCAAATATACATCTTTCGTTTTTGCAGGGTTGCTGATTTTCACAACAGCCTGCATAGACGAAAACTACGATGATAGTTCCGATGTAGGTATTACTGACAAAAAATTGTTAATTAACGTCTTAAATGATGAAAATCAATCGGATGAGCTGAGTACATTATTAGAACTTGTAGAGGCGAACGGTTTAACCGGTGCATTCACTAGCAGAAGAACACAAGATCAATTGACTGTTTTTGCTCCTACTAATAATGCTTTTGAAATATTAGCAGCACAGCTAGGATATGACAGTTTGGAAGATTTACTTGAAGATGATGATGTGGATCTTGTAGAGATTCTTGAAACGCACATAGCCACTGCTAATCTTTCTGTTAGCCAAATAGAAAATGGTTCATTCAGATCGATAGAAACATTATCCGGTATTAAAATTCCTGTTTCTCGTGAGGCTGGTGGATTTGTGCTCAATGCCAATGAGGACCTAGAAATTTTAAGATCTAATACAGAAGGCAATGGCACGGTACATATTATATCAAGAGTATTATTGCCTGTTAGATTCAATATTGATTTTTCTGAAGATTTTGGTGATGATGTTGCTGACTGTTCTACAGCTTTGGAAGATTGGACTGTAGTTGATGTAGTATTAGAAGGTGGTTCTGGTTGGGTTTGCACCAACTTCGGATTTGAAGGACAGGGTATTCAGGCTAATGGTTTTGATGGCGGTGCTCAAGAAATAGACTCATGGATTATATCACCTGCTTTGGAATCTGATGAAATAGTCCTAAATACTTTAAAATTTAAGTATGCCAGTAGATTTGACGGCCCTAGTTCTGAGATTTGGGTGATTTCCGAAGAAGATTATGATAGTGAAGCTACTTTTGATCAGGAGGCTTGGACAAAATTAGAATTTAATTTTCCTCCTCCTGCTAGTGAAAATAACGTTTTTTCAGATTTATCGGTGCGTATTCCTTCTGGTTTTCATTCTGGGGCTTACAGAATTGCTTTCAGATATTTATCTGGAACTGGTGCGACAAGAGTTACTATAGATAATATTCAAGTAGGAGAGGAATAAATATCTCATTTGGTATACTTTGAAAAATGAAAACCCGAAGTAATTTTACTTCGGGTTTTTTATCTTTAAGACCTGATAGTAATTGCAGTATTCAGTTTAATCTCCGAATTATTGAATCAAGTAAATCGGTTTTTTATCAATAAATATATTTTAATGATTAATCACTTTAAGATGACTTATAAATTATTGACCAATCTAAAGAAAACTTTTATAGTATTAACCAGTATTTGGATCACCACGAGTCAGTTTTCTTACTCCCAAGATCGATCAAGTCTTGTTTTATGGGATTTTAATCAATCCGATCGTCCTCAGAGTAATTCTCCCTGGTTTAATCCCATTCTAGCAAATCAAGGTAGTTCAGCCTTGAGTTTCACCTTTAGCATCGCTGGAGATCGTCCTGTTACTTCTTTTGCTGGTTCTGATGTAGATCAGGAAGGTTTTAGTGCAAATGAATCAGGAGGAAGTTTTGTGCCACAAGGCGAAATAGATAATGGAAAACATTTTCAAATCGAAGTTGACACCAGGGGCTATCAAAACCTAAGCTTGTCTTATGCTACAAGGGGTACTAGTTCAGGTTTTCAAACTCAAACTTGGTTTACTTCCGTGAATGGAGGCGAATGGGTAGAAGTTCAAATGTTTACTGGCATTTCCTCTGATTATGAACTACGTACCATTAACCTTGGCGACTACGACAACACTGAATTGTTGAGCGTTCGCTGCGTGGTGGATGATGCCACTTCTGAAACAGGAAACAATCGTTTTGATAACCTCCGAATAACGGGTGAGCTTGAAACGTTCGACCTGCAAGTTTCAACTAATGATATAAATTTTGCAACACCAACAGTTTTAGATGGTTTTTCGGCTCCCGAATCTTTCATGATAAGTGCATTGGAAACTAATGCGGTGTTACAGATAAGCAGCTCTAGGTATTTCGTGGTTTCAGAGGCAGCAGATGGAACCTATGCTACTACGCTTTCAATAGAGCCGGCAGATCTCGTGAATGATAAACAAATATTTGTTCGATTTGCCGCACCTTCTTCTGCAACAAGCGGTGAAGTTGAAGGTTCTATATCCTTTAATTTGGATCCTTTGCAGTTCATTACAGTAACTGCTCAGCTGCAAGGAGATTTTTATAGTGTTCCTTTTCAGGAAGATTTTAATGATCCCGATTTGTTTGTACTACCGGATTGGCAAAGGTTTCAGGAAATTGGTGAGCAAAATTGGATGATAACAAATAATAACTTCCTTGCAAACAATCCATATTCTACTAGAATCAATGGTTTTACTTCCTCAGCTCAAGAGAATCGAGCTTGGCTCATTAGTCCTACCATACAAATAAATGCTGTAGCTGAAGAGGAAGTTTTAATTCTTAATTTTGAATCCAGATCATTTTTCGCTAATGGTACGCCTGTCTTGCGGGTATTTGCATCTACAGACTATGACCGATCCGCAAATCCAACAGACCCAGCCTTTACATGGACAGAACTTCCTGCCTCATTTCCTACTGAAACAGGTATCTGGCAAAATTCAGGAGAGATTAATTTAAGTACGTTTGCTGGAGAAGAAAATATATCTTTCGCCATTGTTTATGAATCTCTTAGCGAAACTGACGGAGCAGCTGAGTGGATGGTAGATGATTTTGTTGTTAATACAACCGAAAATGCTCCAGAACCCACCATTAGCACCAATAATTGGTCTTTGGTTGACTATCACTTTGGCGTTTTAGAACCAGGCGTTTCTTCAGATTCTAGATTAATGACCTTAAATGTTGCTAATTTGTTGTCGCCAGTTACTTTAACTGCCGATCAAGGCATAGAAATGTCTGTTGGAGAAAATTTTAGTTCTCAACTGACTTTGACAAATGAAGACTTTCCTGAATCTGGAACTTTAAACATTCAAACCCGAATGACTGCCAGTGGAGATGAGTCTGTTTTAGCTCAAGCGGGTAGCATTACACTTTCTACAGATGGTACAGAAGACACCTCATTTGGGTACTTCAACCATACAACCATTGGCAAAGACGAAACCTTTGATGTGGTAACCTGGAATATTGAATGGTTCGGTGATCCTGCAAATGCTACGACACCCAGTACTGACTTACAAAGAAGAAGGGTGAGGCAATTGATTCAAGAACTAGATGCCGACGTTTATGCTTTTCAGGAAATAACTTCTATACCTGCCTGGAACCTCTTAGTAGCGGAATTACAGGATTACGATGGGGTATTGTCTCCGGCTACTAGTGGGGCAGCTAGTGGTTTTAGCTCTGCACAAAAGCTAGCATTTCTTTATAAGAAATCGACAGTGGATACTTTACAGACTAAGGTTTTACTGAGAAATCTAAGCGAGGATGTACTTACAAATTATCCAGTATCTAATACAGGTTTATTTTGGGCTAGTGGCAGGTATCCATTTGCCATGGATATAAGCGCTACCATTGGTGGTATAAAACGAGACTTAACCATTATAAATATTCATGCCCGATCCAACGGTGGAGGTGAATCAGTAAATACTCCTAGATACCAAATGAGAAGGTATGATGTAGAGGTGCTTTATGACTCACTTCAAGCCTATTATGCTGATAAAAGTGTCATCCTGATGGGTGATTATAACGATGATATTTTAAGAACAGTGGCACCCACGAGTGAGCCAACCGTCCCTGATACTGGTGAATCAAGTTTTGTCAAGTTTATGTTAGATACAGACAACTACTTAGGAGTATCACTTCCAATGAGTAAAGCAGGATTACGATCTTTCGTTACACAAGAAAACGTGATCGATCATGTGATGATTAACCGCAACTTGTTTGATGATCATATTTTGGGTGCCGAGAGGATAGTGATTCCTTACTCATCAATCCCAGATTATAACTCTACAACCTCAGATCATTTTCCAGTTGAAGCTCGATTCTTACTATCTGGTGAAACTGTTGTTACTGCCTTAGCAGACAGACTAAATTCTGCTTTATTGTATCCTAATCCTACTAATGGGATTATTTACTTCAAGAATTTCAATAATGTTAAGCAAGTTGATGTATGGTCTGTAACCGGGACAAAATTGGCGGAATTTCAAGGGGATATTAAGCAAATTGATTTAAGTAATTTACGTTCCGGAGTTTACTTAATAAAATTAATTTCAAATTCCGGATATGAGGTAAAGCGAATTATTTTAGAATAAGATTGGGCTAAATTCTATTTACGAAGTCTGACTTGAAGTAGTACTTTAATAGATCAACATGAAGAATGATGCCAATTATCATGTTGATCTATATTTTCCTTTAAAGAGGAATAATTAATTGTCTAATGTCTCAGAAGTAAGACGTAGTAATTTTTCTACCTAGCAAGGATGTATATGCGATGAATTGTATGAAATTTGTGTGACAACTGGTGGTAGGTAATGTCTTGGGAAGTTTATTGTTGGGAATAAAAGTGTTTTTAAGGAAAATGTAAATTCTTAGGGGCATAATTACACGAGCTGAACTTAGGACTCGGTTACAATAATTAAATAACGAAAAACAAAAAAGATGACAGCATCAAAAACATTATTTGTGATGTTTCTCTTAGTAGTCTTGATTCCACTTTCTACCGAATCGACTGCTCAAGATCAAGATTTCACTTACGCCTATATTTCTGTAGGTGAAAAGGGATTATCAAAAAAGCTCAAGGTGTATGTTGATTTAGGTGACACAAGTTAACAGCTGATGGAGGCTAGGAAATATTCGGAAATACTTAACAATAAAAAGTCTTATGCAGCTATACTGAATTATATGGCTGATAATCAATTTGAATTTCTTTAAACGCTTAGCAACATACGGGCTGATAGGAACTTAGAGATCATTTTCATTATGAGGAAGGAAATAATTATTGACAACTGCGTCAATAATTAGTGGTTGGAGAGCGATAAATTCGAATTTACGGATTTGAAGTGCAATTATGATCGGCTGAATGCAAATAACTTCGTAAATTTTCAAAATATAAATTATTAAACGGTTATACATAAGTAGATATCAGAAAAGTGCAAATTTTGGATAAGCATGTATTTTATAGCAGATGAGTTTCCAGTCACGATAGTTTGCATATCCAGAGAGGCCTTTAACAAATGCACGAAATAGTGTTAGTTGGAAACAAGTTTAAGAACTAAGGACCAGGAGAAAAGGCGCAGTCGTTACAACACATACTTTTATTTATAATGCGCTAAGCGGAATGGAGGATAGTCCTTGGTAAATTTCTGATACTGGTTTGAATAATTAAGATGGCAAGTATTAAAGGGTGTTCGTTATATCTTAGTGAATTAATATTATTGAATCTTTATATTTCAAAACCCAACCGATTCCAATCGGTTGGGTTTTTTCTTTCCCACTCATCTCTTATTCCTGCCGTTAAATAGAAAGCATGTAATATCAATAACCTTTTCGCTTTTTTGGGTGTTCAACTAATTCGTATGTTTGTACACTAATATCTTTTTAATAACTTTTATGAACAAGTCGGCTATTAAATGGATTGCTATTGTGGCAGTTCTTATTGTTTTGG
>JBBSPJ010000115.1:0-11406 GCA_038258905.1 Cytophagales bacterium | reverse complement strand
GGAGTACTTTCATTTGAATTAAAAGGTGATAAAGAAGAAACTAAAAACTTTATAAATAACCTGAAATTAGTAAGTCATTTAGCCAATGTAGGAGATGCAAAAACTTTGATTATTCAACCTGCTGCCACCACTCACCAACAATTATCTGATGAGGAACAATTGGCAGCAGGGGTTTCTCCTACTTTATTAAGAATATCTGTAGGTATAGAGCACATAGATGATATAATTGCTGATTTAACTCAATCATTTCAGAAGATACACGAATCAACCTATGCCACAGCATAAATTACCCAAATTTTTTGATTTGCTCAATGGTGAGCAGCTGCAGGAGGCAGGTCTGTATTATGAAATTTTAGGAGAGCAACTGCCTAACAAAGAAATAATATGGATTTGCCATGCATTTACAGGAAGTGCCAGCGTGAAAGAATGGTGGCCTTCCTTATTTAAAGAGAATGGAGGTTTTATCGACCTGAAAAAACACGTAGTGATCTGTGCTAATATGCCGGGATCTTGTTATGGTAGTACCGGACCCTTATCCATTAACCCTGAAACTAATACACCTTATTTGGAAGGTTTTCCGGAACTGCATAATAGAGATGTAGTAAATGCTTTCATACTGTTAAGAAAGGCATTAAAAGTAGTGCAAATTGATTACCTAATTGGGGGCTCCCTGGGTGGGCAGCAGGTTCTGGAATGGAGTATTATGGAACCTGAAGTTGTTAAACGCCAAGTAATAGTTGCTGCTAATGCAAGGCACTCTCCCTGGGGCATAGCCTTTAATGACTTGCAAAGAAGAGCCATTCAACTGGGAAAGAATAATCCTGAAGCAGCTGAAGAAGCACTTTCTATCGCTAGGGGGATAGCCATGTTAAGTTACAGATCTTATGATGATTTTGAATTGCAGCAAAGTGGGAGAAGTATTGACAAACAGTGGAAGGCAGTCACCTATTTGAAGTATCAGGGATCTAAATTTTACAATAGATTTAAAACAGCCTCTTATGAAGTGCTTTCTAAAATGATGGATGCGCATGACATCACCACAGGAAGGGAAGGGAATGACGATGACGACATCCTTAGAAAGGTAAAAACAGATACATTGTGTATAGGTATAGATACAGATGTTTTATTTCCGTTAAAAGAACAACAATACCTGGCCGGCAAAATACCTAATGCCACACTTGAAGTAGTTCATTCAGATAAAGGGCATGATGCTTTTTTGTTGGAGGGCAAACTGATAAGTGAATATATAGTGAAAAAGTTTAAAGAATAGGATTGAGAAAGAGGGTAGCAGGGTTGGTTCTTCCTTTAAGAGAATTTAAAGTTTTAAATATTTAATTAGCTAATGAAACAATATAAAGCAGGACTTTTTGGATTGGGAGTAGTTGGAAGTGGGGTTTACCAATCTTTAAGAGAAAATAAACGACTCCCTATAAGCATCAAGAAAATTGTAGTGCAAAATCCGCAAAAGAAAAGGGGTTTTGATATTGATCCTCAATTACTTAACTATCAAACAAAAGATTTAATAAATGATGATGAGCTTGATGTCATCATTGAATTGATTAACGATCCGCACGAGGCTTTTGAAATAGTTTCTGAGGCTTTAAAAAGTGGTAAAGCAGTGGTGACAGCCAATAAAAAAATGGTGTCTATTTACCAAAGGGAATTAATTCAGCTTCAATTAGAACATAATGTATCTTTATTATATGAGGCTGCAGTATGTGGAAGCATTCCAATTTTGCGACTGTTGGATCAGCAATTTTTAGGTGATGAAATTCAAAGTATACAAACCATTGCAAACGGAACATGTAATTTTATTCTCACACAAATGGCTGATCAATCCTGGAGCTATGAACAAGCCTTGTTGGAGGCTCAAAATTTGGGATTTGCCGAATCTGACCCCTATTCTGATGTGAGTGGTGAAGATACCAGGTATAAATTATCTATTATGATTTTCCATGCTTTTGGGGTTCATATTGCCGCAGAAAATATTCCGATGGTAGGCATTCAACAAATTAATGAAAGGACAATAACCTTCGCGAAACAATATGGTTTGAGGTTAAAATTAATAGGAGAAGCCTCATGGGAAAATGGACAATTAAAATCTTCTGTTACTCCCCACTTCATACAATCAACGGATGAATTATTTGAGGTAAGTGATGAATTTAATGCAGTGAAAATTAACGCTAAATACGCCTCCAGGCAATTTGTTAAAGGTAAAGGTGCAGGGAGTTTCCCTACCAGTTCGGCAGTTGTTTCTAATTTAGGTGATATTATTAAAAATATCAGTTATAATTGTGATGAACCACTTGTAAGTATTAATAAAAGTATAACAGAGCCGGAAATTTATTATTTATCTCACACTGAAAACTCTGAATTAGAATTAAACGTTAAAAAATATTACTACAATGAAATTGGTCAATCGATAGTTGAAGTGGATATATCTGAGGTTTTGGCTTTAAAAATAAGAATCCCTTCGCTTACCTGTATTAAGCTTTCTAAAGAAGTGTTAGGAATAATTTTAAATAGTAATGCCTTAGTTTAGGTTAGTCCATTTTATTTGTAGTATTTTCGTGTAAAGAACTTTTAATACTATACCCAGATAAAATGAAAATTGCCGTACTATCCCGAAATTCTAAATTATATTCTACAAAAAGGCTGATCGAAGCAGCTGTACAAAAAGGTCATGAGGCCATTATTTTAGATCACATGCATTGTGATATTATCATGGATGAAAATGGACCTTCTTTATATTATCATGGAGAGGAATTGGATAAAATTGATGCAGTAATACCTAGAATTGGCGCTTCTGTAACCTTTTACGGCACAGCTGTAGTAAGGCAATTTGAAATGATGAAAACCTTTAGTGCGGTAGATTCATTGGCTATCACTCGATCGAGAGATAAATTAAGAAGCTTACAGATTTTATCAAGAAGCGGTCTTGGTATGCCAAGGACGGCTTTTACCAACAGATCGGAAAATGCCGGAGAGTATATTTTAGAGCATTTAGGTAAAGCACCTGTAGTTTTAAAATTATTAGAAGGAACCCAAGGCTTAGGTGTAGTTTTAGCAGAAACCAGAAAAGCAGCTGTTTCGGTTATTGAGGCTTTTGAAGGTTTGAAAGCTAGGATTATCATGCAGGAGTTTATTAAAGAAGCGGGAGGTGCCGATATCCGTGTTTTTATTGTGGATGGCGAAGTAGTTGGAGCCATGAAGAGGCAAGGTAAAGAAGGTGAATTCAGAAGCAACCTGCATAGAGGGGGCTCAGCCAACGTAATAAAATTAAGCAGGGCTGAAAAAACTGCAGCACTTACAGCAGCCAAAGCAATGGGTTTAGCCATAGCAGGGGTTGATATGCTACAATCTTCTCGCGGACCATTAATATTAGAGGTGAATTCTTCTCCCGGGCTGGAAGGTATTGAAAAAGCTACAGGTTTTGATATTGCCGGCAAAATCATTGAATATATTGAAAGAGGCACACAGAAGAAAAGACTCCCGAAAGATAAAGTAAAAGCTTAATTCGAAATTATTGGTCATGGTTAATGTTTATTTAGAGGAACAAAAATTCGGTCAATGGTGGATTTGGGTACTCCTTGGTGGAATGTTCTTTGTTTCAGCTATTTATCTTTTTGACACGGTAGACTTTCAAATAACCCCTTTTAACTTGGGAGCATTTATTTTGTCCATATTGTTAATAGTATTATTTGCATCCTTGCGCTTAGATACTAAGATAAGTCAGTCAGAAATTGTTATAAAATATTTTCCGCTTTTTAAGAAAGTGATTCTATGGAATGATGTAGAGTCAGTGGCATTGATTGATTATGGATTTGTAGGTGGCTGGGGTATAAGGTTTACTCAAAAATATGGGCCAGTTTACAATTCGCAAGGTAGTAAAGGACTTTTTATAAAGCTTAAAAATGGCAAAAAGCTAATCGTTGGTACCCAAAATGAAGTTGAAATGAAAGAGTATTTGATGCAACTTGAGCAGCTTGCATAAGTGTTTTAATCTAAATCTTTAGGGTGTTTAATGAGCTCAAAGTATTTCTGCTTCAGTACTTTCGGTTCATAACCCTTATTAAACATCCTAAAAAGCTTTAAATTCGCCAGGTTTACCTGGAAATATCCGTTTAATTCATATTTTCTTGCAGAAACACTAACGGATTTTGGTAATATCTTAAACTTATATTTTTTCCATAGCCTTTTCACTAATTCAAAATCTTCCATGATGATATATTTCTCATCAAATCCACCCTCCTTCAAAAAAACATCCTTTTTAATGAATAATGTTTGATCGCCCCCACGGCACCAAAGCACCTTAAATCGAGTGAAAAACGAATTAACAGCCAACAGAGGATTTTTCGAGTCAAATTTAAATCTGTAGCATCCAAAATCACTTCCTTTACTGATGCATTGGTTAATGTCTTCACCAAAACATGATGGGGGAAATGCATCAGCATGCACAAAATATAATGTTTCTCCCACAGCTTGTTTGGCTCCTAAATTCATCTGGTGAGCTCTTGAAGCTTCTTTAGTTGTAATAACTTTTGCACCGCTTAACTGAGCTAATTTATCTGTACCATCAGTGCTATTTGCATCTACCACAATTATTTCGGCAGTATATCCACCCCCACTTTTAAATAGATGCTCAATAAGAGCTTGTATAGAATCAGCTTCATTGAGTGTCGGTATAATGACAGATATTTTATTATTACAGGTTGAAGACATCTAAATCGTTTATAATATCGTAATTGAATTTAAACATACATACGAAACTTAAATAATGATAAGATTTACAATATTACTAATAATTACCTGCATAGCATTTACCTTAGGTAGTAATTCTTTTGCACAAGGAAATATCACGAATGAAGATAATGAATATGTAAAATTAAGCATGCAGCTTTTAGGTGCCGTAAAGGAAAAAAAAGATGCTAAACCTTATATCTCAAAAGTAGAAAAGCTTTCACTGGATAAATTATCTCAATCCTTAGATTCAGATAATAAAACCAAAGCATTCTGGATAAATATTTATAATGCTTATGTGCAAATTTTATTACTTGAAAATCCGGAATTATTCAATGATAGAAGCAAATTTTTTAAGGCCGACCAAATTAAAGTAGGTGGAGAATTATTGAGTTTTGATTTTATTGAACATGGAATTATTAGAGGCTCCAAAGTTAAATTATCAATGGGTTTCTTGAAAGATCCGTTTGCGAGTTCTTTAGAAAAGCAATTTAGAGTAAATGAAACGGATGGAAGAATACATTTTGCCTTAAACTGTGGAGCAACCAGCTGTCCGTATGTGGCTATTTATAGTGCTGTAGATTTAGATAAGGAATTAGATATTATTTCAAAACAATTTCTTACAAGAACCACTAATTACAATAAAAAAGACAACAGTGTAACCGTTACCACTTTATTTAGCTGGTTTAAGGGTGATTTTTCAAGTAGGGGTGGCGTAGAAGGGGTGCTTAAATCTTATGGTATAATTCCTGAAAATGTTGACCCTAAAGTAAATTATGCAGATTATGATTGGACACTGGACTTAGGGAATTTCACAGATCTTAAATCTTAAGATCCGTCAGGTTTGTAAGCCTAACTAAATTATATTGATTAGTAATCAACCTTATAGTGAGGCATTCTCTTGATCAGAATGCCTCATTAAAGGAAATATAAAAACCATTGCTATTTTTACCGACAGCATAATCTAAACGCACATTAATTTTCTTTTTCATATCAAATCTAAATCTTAATCCTGCACCTCCGGCATAATTCCATCTATTCATGCCAAAGCCATCTAGGTTCTCTGCCACCTGGCCGGCTGAACCGAATAAAGTCATTCCAATACGCCAGAATAATTCTTGCCTGATTTCCATTTGACCTAACAATAAATTTTTGTCCTGGAAAAAACCTTGAAAGTATCCTCTCATTTTTTTATTACCTCCTAATTGGGCTAGTCTGTTAAAGGGGACAGTACCAAAATTTGAAAGTGAAAATGCATTACCGGCTATTACAGTTTTATCAAATAGGGGGTAATAATAGGCATAATCGAATGATACTGCAGTATAGTTTTGGGTGCTTCCTGTGTAGGTATTATTCACTTCTATGAAACTTTCTAAATAATGACCTTTGGTAGGATAGTAAATACCATCTCGGGTATCATAGATTAAGGCAGGGCCAATACCACTTGTACGGTTATAAGCAGCGCCTTCGAAATCTTCCTGTGCAAAATCCCCATTTTCATCCCAGCTTGTAATGTCATAGTTTTCAAACCAATACCTGCCACCTATATATAAGTTGGGCCTAAATTCTTTCAATAAGAAAATCCTTGCCCTTGGAAATAGTGCCCTGTAGGTAGTAAAAATAGTTTGAGAATTATTATTTCCTACTCCGTAAAACGGATAAGCGTAATTGTATAAACCAAATTCGCCAATGCTTCGCCATTTGTTTTGATCCCAAAAGAGCTGAAATGGTATAAATATTAACAATTGATCTTTGGTGGTATAGCCGGCTGCTAGTTGAACCTGGCTGGCATTTATAGGTTTATCTCGATCTATATAAAAATTATACAATAAGCTGGCTCCAAAAAATAAACCGGCCTCAGGTGTATAATAGATAACTGGTAGAGGAAATAGTGAGTTTTTATCTGTTTCAATTTTGGTTGAGTCTACCGGTTTATTATCCTTTAATGGCTCTTCCTGTCCATATAAGGATAATATCACGAAAAGAAAAATAAAAGTATTTATGATTGTACGAATAATTAGCTTCATATTTATATGTAATATTTTAAAAAATAGTACTAAATTGATTAGTTTGGAACCTAGTTTAAATTCAATTAATTTATACTTCTATTTATGATTAAATTACTTTAAAATTTTAAATTAAAATAAATTTAAATGCATAAAGCATTACTTACACTTTTTATTCTTCTGCAAAGTAGCTTTATATACGGCCAATTGGTTACTGCGGATAGTCTTATAATGCTAGCGGAGGAAAGTACTGACAGTACAAAAATAGAAATATATTTAGATGTTGCTGTAGCCTATCGATTATTACAGTCAGATTTAGCCTTGGAATATGGCAAAAAAGCACTTGATATTGCCAATGAAACAGAAAAACTTTTTAAAGAAGCCGAGGCTAATAATATTATTGGGTCCATTTATACTGTCTTAGGAGATTATCAAAAGTCAATCATTTATTTACAAGACTCTATTAAGCTATTTGAACTTTTAGGAAACAGATCTGGAATAGCCAATGCTTCTAACTCATTGGGAATATTGTATTATGAGCAAGGAGAATATAAAAATGCGCTTGCAAATTATGAGAGAGCATTAAATTTAACAGATTCTGCAGATAGCCCTGGAAATTTTGCCACTTATAAACTGAATATTGGAGAAATTTATCATTTATTGGGAAAGTATTCTTTAGCTCAAGAGTTAGAAGAACAGGCTTTGGAAATTTTTTCAGAAGTAAATGACCTGGACGGAATGGCTTATGCAAAAGGAGTGATGTCTAAAATTCAATTTTCAAATCAAGCATATGATAGTGCTTTAAATTTATGTAAAGAAGCTCTTGAATTATTCGTTGAGGCTCAAGATCATTTAGGTGCTGTAGAATATCTTAATTTAATTATGAATATTCACTTGAAACGAGGAGAAAATTCATTGGCTATTCAACATGGTTTTACTGCCTTAAAGTTGGCTAATCAAATTAATTCATTAAGATGGAAAATCAATACGTATAATCTTTTAGCTAAAGCCTATAAAAATAATGGAGATTATTTAAAAGCATATAGCTATCAGGATTCCTCTATAATGCACAAGGATAGTTTAATGGATGAGGATAAACAGAGACAAATCACCAGTTTAAGAATTATTAATGAGTCTAATAGAAAAGAACGTGAAAACGAAGTGCTTAAGGTAGAGCGAGAATTACAAGATAAAAAAATAGCACAACAGCAAATACTGAATATATCTATCATTAGTGGAATTGTCTTACTTACAATCTTTGCTTTTGTCACTTATCGTAGTAAACAGCAAAAACAAAAAGCCAACCAATTACTTCAAATCCAAAATGATGAAATTAATTTGCAGCGTGAAGAGATAGCTGCACAGTCGGAAGGGTTGAAATTTATTAATAGGGAGGTGATTAATAAAAACAGAATAATTGAAGAAAAGAATAAAGATGTTACGGATAGTATAAATTATGCCAAAAGAATCCAAAATGCATTATTACCTTTTTCTGATCGTATTGCAAAAGTAATTCCTGAACACTTCATATTTTATAAACCAAAAGATATTGTCAGTGGAGATTTTTATTGGGTTAAAGAATTGGATGATAAAGTAGTTTTAGCTGTAGCGGATTGTACAGGGCATGGAATTCCTGGAGCCTTTATGAGCTTTATTGGGCATGATATGTTGAACCATGTAGTAAATGTGAAAAATATTACGAAAGCAGACCAAGTTTTGAATGAATTGAGAATGAATATTATTCATCTACTACAGCAGGAAGAAACAGATAATAGAGATGGAATGGACATATCCATATGTGTTTGGGATAGAGGTAATAAAACGTTGGAATTTGCTGGAGCGAACCATAAAGTTTTATATTTTCAAAATAAACAATTAAGGGAGCTAAAAGGAGATAGAAATACTGTTGGTTATGAGGATAATAAAACGTTTGGAAATTTTAGTTCTCAAATAATACCTATTAGTTCCGATACCGAATTTTATTTATTCACAGATGGCTATATTGACCAATTCGGTGGGAAAAATGATAAGAAATTTATGATGAATAAATTTCGAAAGCTACTATCAGGTATTCATCATAAAAAAATGGACACGCAAGGAATTATCATAAGAGAAACAATGGAAGAGTGGATGGATGAGACAGAGCAAGTAGACGATATTTTAGTGATGGGTTTTAGGCTATATGATTAAAATCGGTAAAATTTAAACTACACCTAAAATATTAATTTATACTAATCTTATAAATAATTGTTTTAAAATTAGATATTTCCTAATAGATACAGTTCTGATTGACTTGTAACTATCTAACAATCAGTATTTAAAAAGGTTGATAAAAAATTACTATGCTTAACTGATTCATCCTGTTATTTTTGCACCATGGCAGAACAAATATTAATTCTTGATTTTGGTTCTCAGTACACGCAATTAATTGCAAGAAGAGTACGCGAACTGAATGTTTATTGTGAAATTCAACCCTTTTATGATGCACCCGATTTAACCCCTGATATAAAAGGAATCATCCTTTCCGGAAGCCCTTGTTCTGTAAGGGATGCTGAATCACCACAACTTGATTTAGAGAAATATAGAGGTAAAGTACCGATATTAGGAGTGTGCTACGGAGCGCAATATATGGCTTTTAAATCCGGTGGGCATGTGCTACCATCTGAAATAAGAGAATATGGAAGGGCCAAGCTTTCAGCTTTTGAATCTGCTAATCCTCTGCTACAAAATATAACATTAGGCTCTCAGGTTTGGATGTCTCATGGCGATACAATCAAAACATTACCTGATGAGTTTGAAATAATTGCAAGTACAGCTTCAGTAGAGGTAGCAGCTTTTCATATCAAAGGAGAACCTACCTATGGCATTCAGTTTCACCCTGAAGTAACTCATAGTTTAGAAGGTAAAATTCTTCTGGAAAATTTTCTGGTTAATATATGCAAATGTGCTCAGGATTGGACTCCGGATGTTTTCGTGGATGCAAGCATTGCAGAGTTAAAAGAGCAGTTAGGAAACGACAAGGTAGTACTAGGGCTGTCAGGTGGAGTAGATTCCTCAGTAGCTGCTATGTTGATTCACCATGCAATTGGTAAAAACCTTTATTGTATTTTTGTTGACAATGGTTTGTTAAGAAAAAATGAATTTGAGGAGGTGCTAGCCTCCTATAAAAACATGGGGCTCAATGTTAAAGGAGTTGATGCAAAGCAATTGTTTTATGATGCCCTGGAAGGTTTATCTGATCCGGAATTAAAAAGAAAAGCTATCGGTAAAACATTTATTGAGGTATTTGATCAAGAAGCTAAATCCATCACCAATGTAAAATGGTTAGCGCAGGGTACCATATATCCTGATATTATTGAGTCCGTTTCAGTAAAAGGTCCTTCTGCCACTATCAAATCGCACCACAATGTAGGAGGTTTACCAGCTAAAATGAATTTAAAAGTAGTTGAGCCTTTAAAAACACTTTTTAAAGATGGTGTGCGTTTAGTGGGTAAGGCTTTAGAAATAGATCAGAAAATTTTGGGCAGACACCCATTTCCTGGTCCTGGTTTAGCCATTAGAATTTTGGGTGATATTACACCTGAAAAGGTTCGGGTAATTCAGGAAGTTGATTATATATTTATTAATCACCTGAAAACGACAGGTCTTTACGATGAGGTTTGGCAGGCTGGAGCCATTTTATTGCCAGTGCAGTCAGTTGGGGTAATGGGTGATGAAAGAACCTACGAAAGTGTGGTGGCCTTAAGAGCTGTTGCCAGCGTGGATGGAATGACAGCCGACTGGGTGCATTTACCGTATGAGTTTTTAAGCGATGTATCTAACGAAATAATAAATAAAGTAAAAGGTGTTAATAGAGTAGTTTACGACATAAGTTCAAAACCACCTGCAACCATAGAATGGGAATAAATCTTTTAAATATTTAAGGTTTATTTTATTTACTAATAAAAGAAATTTGAAACAACCCATGAATAAATCGATCAAATATTATCTACTATTTATCTGCACATTAATGGTATTCCAGATTAGTGCGCAGGTAAACTATCAGTCGGAATATCTTTCTGGTAAAAACTATTTTAGGCAAGCTAATTACCAAATGGCTAAAAACAAGTTCGCAAAAGTTTTAGAAATGGAGGATGAAAATCCTTTTTATCTGTATGGTTCCTATTTTTATGCTATTTCAGCTTATCAGGTAAACGATGTAGAGGACGCATTAGAACAATTAAGGAGAATTAGAGTAACTCATCCCAAATGGGATAAATTAGATGATGTAAATGTATGGTATGGCCATATGTTGTTGGATAATGCTGATTTATTTAAAGGGTTGGAAGTGCTGAATGAGGTGAAATCTGCCGATGTAAAATTAATTGCTGACAAAGTAAAAAAGAGTCATTTGGCTAATTATGATAGCATTCCGCTTTTACAAAAAGCCTTAGAATTAAATCCTTATGATAAAATACTGGCAAAACGTTTGGCCGATGTAATCAGCAAAAAACCAGTTGTTGATAGACCCATAGAATTATTAGAATTCTTGATTGATTCCTTTGAATTAAATAAGGCGGATTATGACTTTGTGGATGAAGGAACATCACAGATGAAATCTAGCTACAATGTAGCAGTGCTGTTGCCATTTATGGCTGAAGGCTTAACTACCACCCAGGGT
>JBBSPJ010000114.1:0-11408 GCA_038258905.1 Cytophagales bacterium | reverse complement strand
ATTAGTAACCTAATGTTGGTAGATCCTGCAACAGGAGAAGCTACCAAAACTGGTAGAAAAGCTGATGACAAAGGTAAACTACAAAGATTTTCTAAGAAAACAGGGGAGGTAATCAACAATGGCTAATCCAAGAATAAAAGACGTTTACGTAAGTGATATTGTTCCTGCTTTAAAGGAAAAATTTCAGTACAAATCTGTAATGCAGGTACCTAAATTGGTTAAGATTGTAATCAATAAGGGTATTGGTGCTGCAACAGCTGATAAGAAACTAGTAGATATAGGAGTTGAGGAATTAACAACTATCTCAGGTCAAAAAGCTACTCCAACAATAGCTAAAAATTCTATTTCGAATTTTAAGTTAAGAGAGGGTATGCCAATTGGTGCTAAAGTAACATTACGTGGAAGTAAAATGTATGAATTTCTTGACAGATTATTGTCAGTTTCATTACCACGTGTTCGTGACTTTAGAGGAGTGAAAGATAAAGGTTTTGATGGAAGAGGTAATTATACCCTAGGAATCAAAGAACAAATCATTTTTCCTGAAATTAGTATCGAGAAGGTAGCTACCATTTCAGGTATGGATATCACATTTGTAACTACAGCAAGCACGGACGAAGAAGCTTTTGAATTATTGAAAGCATTTGGAATGCCGTTTGCAAGTAAAAACAATAACTAATCATGGCTAGAAAAGCAATTATTGCCAGAGAAAGAAAGAGAGAGAAAATGGTAGCGAAGTATGCTACCAAACGTGCAGAATTAAAAGCCAATGGCGATTATGATGCGCTTGATAAATTACCTAAAAATGCCTCGCCGGTAAGATTACACAATAGATGTAAATTAACTGGGAGACCTAAAGGTTACATGAGAAAATTTGGTGTTTCAAGGGTAACTTTTAGAGAAATGGCTTCAGCCGGAAAAATTCCGGGAGTAACTAAAGCTAGTTGGTGATTTTTTTTTAGTAAGTTTTAATTAACAAAATATTTTCATATCTTTGCAGGCCTGTTTCGGCAGAGGTATTGAAAAAGAATAATATTATAAGAAATGGTAACTGATCCAATAGCTGATTATTTAACAAGGGTTCGTAACGCAATTAAAGCGAAACATAGAATCGTTGAAGTACCGGCCTCTAATTTAAAGAAGAGTCTGACAAAAGTACTTCATGAGAAAGGTTATATCTTGAATTATAAATTCGAGAATAACGATGCTCAGGGAAGTATTAAAATTGCATTAAAATATGATCCTGTTAGTAAAACTTCTGCCATTACAAAATTGGAAAGAGTTTCTAAACCAGGATTGAGAAAATATTGTAACTCAGAAGAATTACCTAGAGTATTAAATGGTTTAGGAATAGCTGTTTTATCAACTTCAAATGGTGTTATCACTGATAAAGAAGCCAGGAATTTGAAAGTTGGTGGTGAAGTTTTGTGCTACGTTTATTAATTAACTGAGATGTCAAGAATAGGAAAAAGTCCGATAAAATTACCTCAGGGAGTAACTCTAGAAGTTGCTAAAGACAACTTGGTAACCGTTAAAGGTTCTAAGGGTTCTTTACAACAACAAGTTGATCCCGCTATAAAGCTTTCAGTTGAAGATGGTGTTGTTACTCTTGTGAGACCAACAGAATCTAAAAGACATAAAGCAATGCATGGCCTTTATAGAGCATTACTATCAAATATGGTAGAAGGTGTTTCTGAAGGTTATAAAAGAGAACTTGAACTTGTGGGTGTAGGTTATAAAGCTGCAGTACAAGGGAATGTTTTAGAATTAAATGTGGGTTATTCTCACAGTATATTTATGGGATTGCCTTCAGAGATAGCAGTAACTGCTGAAACTGTGAAAGGTCAAAACCCAAAAATAACTCTTGAAAGTATTGACAAACAACTTATCGGCCAGGTAGCCGCAAAGATTAAGTCTTTAAGATCAGTGGAGCCTTACAAAGGCAAAGGTATACGATTTGTTGGTGAGTATGTTAGACGTAAAGCAGGTAAAACTGCCGCTAAATAATTATAATAATGGCTATTAGTAAAACAGATAGAAGAGCTAGAATAAAAAAAGGAATCCGAAGGAAGATTTCAGGAACATCTGATATTCCTAGATTATCGGTTTTCAAAAGCAATCGTGCAATATATGCTCAATTAGTGGATGACTTGAAAGGTCATACACTAGCTGCCACCAATTCAATAGAACTTGGAGCTAAAAGCAATGCTGACATAGATACAGCCTCTAAGGTTGGTGAATCTTTAGCGGCTAAAGCGAAAGATGCAGGTATCAGTACTATCGTTTTTGATAGAGGTGGCTACAGATTTCATGGTAAAGTAAAAGCATTGGCTGACGGTGCTCGTAAAGGTGGCTTAAAATTTTAATTATATGTCTCAAAGTAATATTAGATCTGTAAAAGCAAGTGAAATTGACCTTAAAGAAAAGGTTGTTGCTATAAAGAGAGTAGCTAAAGTTGTTAAAGGTGGTAGAAGATTTAGTTTCTCAGCTATAGTTGTTGTTGGAGATGGCAATGGTGTAGTAGGTTACGGTCTTGGAAAAGCCAATGAAGTAACTGATGCTATTACTAAAGGTATTGACGATGCTAAGAAAAACTTAGTAAAAGTTCCTATTTTAAAAGGAACTGTGCCACATGAATCTTTAGGCAAATATAGCGGAGGTTTCGTTTTAGTAAAGCCTGCTTCTCCCGGTACTGGTGTAATAGCTGGTGGTGCGATGCGTGCTGTATTTGAAAGTGCTGGAGTTCATAATGTTTTAGCTAAATCTAAAGGTTCTTCTAACCCGCATAACGTGGTAAAAGCAACTTTCGATGCGCTAACTAAAATGAGAGATCCATTTACAGTAGCTAAAAATAGAGGTATATCATTAGCAAACGTATTTAACGGATAATAAAGATGGCAAAGACAATAAAAGTTACTCAAATCAGAAGCGTCATCGGAAGACCTAATGATCAAAAGTTAACTATACAAGCTTTAGGTTTGGGTAGAATTAATAAAACAGTTGAAAAGACTGCAACTCCTCAGATTGAGGGGATGATAAGAAAAGTTAGTCACTTAGTTACTGTAACTGAAGGATAAGATGAAATTACATACATTAAAACCTGCAGAAGGTTCGATAAAAACACGTAAAAGAATAGGTAGAGGTCAAGGTTCAGGTGCCGGTGGAACTGCTACTAGAGGTCACAAAGGAGCGAAATCCAGAAGTGGTTATTCTAGTAAGTCAGGTTTTGAAGGTGGTCAGATGCCCCTACAAAGACGTGTTCCTAAGTTTGGATTTAATAGTCCTAACAGAGTAGAATACAAGGCTATTAATTTAAGTGATTTGCAAAAGCTTCATGAAAAATTGAAAGTAGATACTATTGATACTGCTTTATTGAAAAGTAGTGGTTTAGTTGCAAAGAATGACTTAGTTAAAATTTTAGGGAACGGTGAACTGAAGGCTAAATTAACAGTAACTGTTAATGCATTTTCTAAAACTGCTGCTGAAGCAATAGAAAAAGCTGGAGGAACCGCATCAACATTATAATATGAATCGTTTTTTTTCTACCATAAAAAATATATTTTCTATCGAAGAACTTCGGGATAGAATTTTGAACACCATTGGTTTCTTAATTATATTCCGTTTGGGTTCATTCGTAGTATTACCCGGTGTTGACCCTAGTCAATTGTCAGGAGATGCACAGGGTGTATTTGGTTTATTAGATACTATTTTAGGTGGTGCATTTTCTAATGCATCTATTTTTGCATTAGGTATCATGCCATATATTTCTGCAAGTATTGTTATACAGTTATTAACAGTGGCTGTACCATACTTCCAGAAACTCCAGAAAGAAGGAGAATCAGGTAGAAAGAAGATCACGCAAATCACCAGAGTGCTTACTATAGCTATTACCTTTGTACAAGGTGCTAGTTATGTAGCAGGAACTATACCTGCTGAAGCGATTATGATGAGTCAAACATTCTTCACAATCACCTCAGTTATTGTATTAACATCTGGTACTATATTTTGTATGTGGTTAGGAGAGAAAATTACCGATAAGGGAATTGGTAATGGTATATCAATGCTTATTATGATTGGTATTATCTCTAGTTTCCCTGGAGCCATTATTGCTGAAGCATTATCATTAGGAATGAGCGGTTTATTATTCTTTATATTAGAAATAGTAGCGCTATTCTTTGTAGTAATGGTAACTGTAATGTTGGTTCAAGCCACAAGGAGAATACCGGTGCAATATGCCAAGCAAGTAGTTGGTGGTAAAGTTTATGGCGGACAAAGACAGTATATACCTTTAAAAGTTAATGCTTCTGGTGTAATGCCGATTATCTTTGCTCAATCATTAATGTTTTTACCATCTCTTTTAGCTAATCTATGGGCTTCAGAAAATGAAACAGCTTCTTATATTGGAAACGTTTTTTCTGATTTTCAGAGCTGGCAGTATAATTTGACATTTGCATTATTGATTATAATTTTTACTTTCCTGTATACTGCTATTACTATTAATCCTAGTCAAATAGCTGATGACATGAAAAGAAATGGTGGATTTGTTCCAGGTATTAAACCAGGTAAACAAACTTCCGATTTTATCGATAATATACTAACAAAGATTACATTACCAGGATCTATATTTCTTGCACTCATAGCAATTTTACCTGCTTTTGTTGCAAGAGCTGGTGTTGGAGTTCAGTTTTCACAGTTTTTTGGTGGAACTTCTCTAATTATTATGGTGGGTGTAATTTTAGATACATTACAACAAATTGAAAGTTACTTGTTAATGCGTCATTACGAAGGAATGATGAAATCAGGTAAAATGAAAGGTAGATCATCACAAACAAGTGCGGTCGCTTAATTAAAAATTATGGCAAAACAGAGTTCAATAGAGCAGGATGGTACAATAACCGAAGCTTTGTCAAACGCAATGTTTCGCGTTGAATTAAGTAACGGTCATGAAGTGATTGCTCACATTTCAGGGAAGATGAGAATGAATTACATTAAGATTCTTCCTGGTGATAAAGTAAAACTAGAGATGTCTCCTTATGATTTAAGTAAGGGACGAATCGTTTATAGATATAAATAAAACGAATTATGAAAGTTAAAGCTTCAATAAAAAAGAGAAGTGTTGACTGTAAAGTGATCAGAAGAAATGGCAAACTTTACGTGATCAACAAAAAGAATCCACGTTTCAAACAAAGACAAGGGTAATTATGGCAAGAGTTTCCGGTGTAGACATTCCTGATAACAAAAGAGGAGCAATATCATTAACATATATTTTTGGTATTGGAAGAAGTTCTGCTTTAAAAATTTTAGAGCAGGCTGGTATTGATGTTAATAAAAAAGTAGCTGAGTGGTCAGAAGATGAGGCCAATGCAGTACGTAACATCATCAGTGAGAATTTTAAAACAGAGGGTGTTCTGAAATCTGAGGTACAAATGAGTATCAAAAGATTATTAGACATAGGATGTTATAGAGGATTGCGCCATAGAAAAGGGCTTCCAGTAAGAGGTCAAAGAACTAAAAACAACTCTCGTACAAGAAAAGGTAAGAGAAAGACAATTGCTAACAAAAAGAAAGCTACTAAGTAATTTATAGATCATGGCTCAAAAAAGAAAAGATAAAGCTAAAAAAAGAGTAGTTAATGTAGAGGCTGTTGGTCAGGCTCACATTAAAGCTTCTTTTAATAATATCATTGTTTCCTTAACCAATTCAACAGGTCAGGTTGTATCTTGGGCTTCAGCCGGTAAAATGGGATTCAAAGGTTCTAAAAAGAATACGCCTTACGCAGGTCAGGTTGCCGCACAAAATGCAGCTCAGGCAGCGTACGACTTAGGCTTAAGAAAAGTAGAAGTATTTGTTAAAGGTCCTGGTGCCGGAAGAGATTCTGCAATCAGAACAATTCAAAATACAGGTATTGAAGTTACACTTATAAGGGATGTGACTCCGTTACCTCATAATGGTTGTCGTCCTCCTAAAAGACGTAGAGTTTAATACAACAGTCAAAGATATTTAAGAAATGGCAAGATATAAAGGTCCAAAATCCAAAATAGCTAGAAGGTTCAATGAGCCTATCTTCGGTGCTAGTAAAGCACTTACTAAGAAAGCTTATCCTCCTGGTCAACATGGTCGTGGCAGAAGAAGAAAACAGTCGGAATACGCTGTGCAGCTTATGGAGAAACAAAAAGCTAAATACACTTATGGTGTTTTAGAAAAGCAATTTGCTAATCTTTTTGATAAAGCTTCAAGTAAAAGTGGTATTACGGGTGAGTTATTACTTCAGTTACTAGAATCAAGGTTAGACAATGTTGTTTATCGTTTAGGCATAGCGCCTACTCGTAGAGCAGCAAGACAATTTGTTTCTCACAAACATATTTTGGTAAATGGTGAAATCGTTAATATTCCTTCATACCAATTGTTAGAAGGAGATACTATCGGTGTAAGAGAAAAATCAAAATCATTGGAAGCTATCACTGATAGTCTTTCAACAAATTCGGTATCTAAATACTCTTGGTTGGAGTTCGAAAAATCTTCCATGACTGGAAAATTTGTGAATATTCCTCAAAGAGATGATATTCCTGAAAATATTAATGAGCAGCTTATTGTTGAGTTGTACTCTAAGTAATTAGTCAAAATTAAAGAAAATTTTATAATATGTCCATTTTAGCATTCCAAATGCCTGAAAAGGTGGCAATGGAGAAAGCAGATGATTTTCACGGGCTTTTTACATTCAAACCATTAGAAAAAGGTTATGCAGTTACCGTTGGTAATGCATTGAGGAGAATTTTACTATCTTCTTTAGAAGGATATGCAATCACAGGTATTAAAATACCTGGTGTTTTGCACGAATTCTCCGCTGTAGAAGGCGTAGTAGAAGATGTCTCTGAGATTATCCTTAATCTTAAAATGGTTCGTTTTAAGAAAATTTCTGAAAATGCTGATAACAAAATTTCTATTTCATTAAAGAATCAGAAAGAGTTCAGAGCAGGTGATATCAATAAATTCACTTCTGCTTATGAAATTCTTAATCCTGATTTGTTGATTTGTCACATGGATGAGTCAGTTAATTTTGAAATGGAATTAACTATAGAAAAAGGTAGAGGTTATTTATCTTCAGAGGATAATAAAATAGGTGAGCAATCTGTAGGATATATAGCGATTGACTCTATTTTTACTCCTATAAAAAATGTTAAATACAGTGTTGAGAATACACGTGTGGAACAAAAAACGGATTATGAGCAATTAGTGCTTGATATTGAAACTGATGGGAGTATTCATCCTGAAGTTGCATTAAAAGGAGCTGCTAATATTCTAATTAAACACTTTATGTTGTTCTCTGATCAAAATATGGTGCTTGACGCAGGTGGTTCTGATGAACCGGAAGCTGTGGATGAAGAAATGCTTCATATGCGTAAATTATTAAAGACTGCCTTAAACGATTTAGATCTTTCAGTAAGAGCCTATAATTGTTTGAAAGCAGCAGATGTAAGAACATTAGGTGATTTAGTTGGTCTTGAAATTTCAGATATGATGAAATTCAGAAACTTCGGAAAAAAATCTCTTGCAGAACTGGAACAATTAGTTGCTGATAAGAATTTAACTTTCGGAATGGACTTATCTAAGTACAAACTTGACGAAGAATAAGGAAAATGAGACACGGTAAGAAATTTAACCACTTAAGCAGAACAGCTCCTCATCGTAAAGCGATGTTAGCTAACATGGCTTCTTCTCTAATTATTTCTAAGAGAATTACTACTACAGTTGCTAAAGCTAAAGCATTGCGTCAGTATGTAGAACCTCTTTTAACTAAGGCGAAAGAAGATACTACCCACAATAGAAGAATAGTTTTCTCTTATTTAAAAAATAAGGAAATTATAAAAGAACTATTTGATGAAGTAGGTGCTAAAATTGCATCTCGTCCGGGTGGTTACACTAGAATCATAAAATTAGGTTCTCGTTTAGGAGATGATGCTGAAATGGCTTTGATAGAATTAGTAGATTATAATGAAAACTTATTAGGTGAGAAATCTGATAAGAAAAAAGCTGCTACAACAAGAAGAAGTAGAAGAGGTGGCAAGGCAAAAGCTGAAGCTTCTGATGCAACAGAGGTGAAAGCTGATTCTGAAAAGACTGAAGAGAAGAAAGCTCCTAAAAAGGAAGCCAAAGCTAAAGAAGAAGAGCCTAAAGCTGCTAAAGCTGATGCGCCTACTGAGACAGAAGATAAGAAAACAGAGGATAAAAAGTCTGATGACTCCGATGATAAAAAAGAAGATGCATAAATATTTCTTCTTTATAAGTAATTAATTAAAAGGGATTGGATATTTATTCAATCCCTTTTTTATTTTTGTATTTGTTTAAAATTATTCAACTTTATTATCTGATTGAAAAATCAAGCACATTTAATAAAAATTAATAAATGAAGTATTTAAATAAGACTGATGCTGTTTTATTATTAGAGGATGGCACCGTTTTCAGAGGGAAATCTATAGGATTTCATGGTACTAGAGGTGGTGAAATTTGTTTCAATACCGGCATGACAGGCTATCAGGAAGTATATACAGACCCTTCTTATTACGGACAAATAATGGTTAATACCAATGCTCATATTGGGAATTACGGAACCTTAGATGCTGAAACTGAATCCGAATCGCCCAAAATATTTGGTGTAGTAATTAATTCCTTTTCTGAGGACTTTAGCAGATTTACTGCTGATGGTAGTTTACAAGACTACCTTTCTCATCATGAAATTCCTGGTATTTGCGATGTGGATACCAGAGCCATTGTAAGACATATTCGTGACAAAGGTGCAATGAACGCAATTATATCATCCGAGATTTTAGATATTGATGAGTTGCAAAAACACTTGGCTAAGGTTCCTTCCATGGAAGGACTCGAATTGTCTTCTCAGGTTTCTGTGAAAGAAGCTTTTGAAGTTGGTGAACCGGGTGGAATAAAACTAGCTGTTATGGATTACGGTATTAAGTCGAGTATTCTAAAGCAATTACACCTGAGAGGGTTCCATTGTAAAGTTTTTCCGGCAAAAACTACATTTACTGATACAGAAAACTGGAAACCTCAGGCATATTTTCTTTCTAATGGCCCGGGAGATCCTGCAGTGATGGACTATGCTATTGAAAATACTAAGGAAATTATTAAAAGTGATAAGCCTTTATTTGGTATTTGCCTTGGCCATCAGTTAATTGCAATAGCAAATGGGATTAGTACCTATAAAATGCATAACGGCCATAGAGGATTAAACCAGCCAGTAAAGAATTTAATTACTGGTTTAGGAGAAATAACCTCTCAAAATCATGGTTTTAGTGTAAATACAGAGGATGTTAAAAAATCGGCTATAGTAGAAATTACACATATGAACCTAAATGATGATACAGTAGAAGGGTTGAAAATGAAAGATAAAAAAGTATTTTCAGTTCAATATCACCCTGAATCATCCCCGGGACCTCACGACTCCCGTTATTTATTTGATCAATTTATTTCACTAATCAACTAGTAAAACTATGAGTATTATAGAAAACATTCACGCAAGACAAATTTTAGACTCTAGAGGAAATCCTACAGTAGAAGTAGAAGTTTTTACTTCTAATGGTGGTTTCGGAAGAGCTGCTGTGCCTTCTGGTGCCAGTACTGGTGTTCATGAAGCAGTAGAGCTTCGTGACAAGGATAAATCAATATACATGGGTAAGGGAGTGCTTAAAGCTGTTAACAATGTTAACACCGCCATTGCCGAAGAATTAATTGGTTTCTCAGTATATGAGCAAAACCTTATTGATAAATTAATGATTGAATTAGATGGTACCGACAATAAATCTAAATTAGGTGCTAATGCTATTTTAGGCGTTTCTATGGCTGTAGCTAAAGCTGCTGCTCAATTGAGTAACCAGCCTTTATATAGATATATTGGAGGTGTAAACGCTAACACATTGCCTGTTCCTATGATGAACATCCTAAATGGTGGTAGCCATGCGGATAATAAAATTGATTTTCAAGAATTCATGGTAATGCCTGTAAATGCAAGCTCTTTTTCTGAAGCTTTACATATGGGTACCTCTGTTTTTCATCATTTGAAAGCAGTGCTTCAGAGTAAAGGATTATCTACCAATGTGGGTGATGAAGGTGGATTTGCTCCAAATATTGAATCAAATGAGCAAGCTATTGAAGTAGTATTAACTGCTATAGAAAAAGCAGGATACAAGCCTGGTGAAGATATCTACATTGCTATGGATGCTGCTGCTTCTGAATTTTATGACGGCAATAAAAAGAAATATGTTTTTGGTAGTACCGGAGAAGAATTAACTTCTGATGAAATGGTTGCTTACTGGAAAACATGGTGTGATAAGTACCCTATTTTATCAATTGAAGATGGAATGGAAGAGGATGACTGGTCAGGTTGGGAAAAGTTAACCCGTGAAGTGGGTAGAACAGTGCAACTAGTAGGCGATGATTTATTTGTAACCAACACCAAAAGATTGCAAAAAGGAATTGATGAGAAAATTGCTAATTCAATTTTAATTAAGGTGAATCAAATTGGTACGCTTACGGAAACTATTAATGCTATCAGAATGGCTGATAAAGCTTCCTATAAAAATATTATTTCACACAGATCAGGAGAAACTGAAGACACAACAATTGCAGATTTAGCGGTAGCGATGAATTCAGGTCAGATTAAAACTGGTTCGGCTTCTCGTTCCGATAGAATGGCTAAATATAACCAACTGTTAAGAATAGAAGAAGAGTTAGGTGAAATGGCATATTTCCCTGGAATTAATTTTTAAAAACTAGTATTTTAGAAAAAAAAGAGCCGTATTTAGTAATAAATATGGCTCTTTTTATGTTCACTTAATTGACTAGAAGCAAACTAAACACTATATTCACTTGTAAAGTGAATGCTAAACATGGACAGAATCCCTAAAATATTTAAAAATTTCTACTTTATTGCCGGACTCATTTTCCTATTATGGATGGTCTTTCTGGATAATAATGACTTAATTTCTCAATTGAGGCTTTCTTCAAAATATAATGACCTGATAGAAGAGAAAGAATATTATCAGGAGAAAATTAAGGAAGTTGAAATTGACCGAGAAGGATTATTAAGCGATCAGGAACTTTTAGAGAAGTTTGCTCGTGAAAGGTATTTAATGAAAAAAGAAAATGAAGACCTTTTCGTAATAGTTCAAAATGAATAGTAGAATATCCAAACACCTTTTTTTATTGCTTGCTTTATGCTTAGGAAGCATCTCCATAACCAATGCTCAGAAGTATGTAACAGAGGATAGTAAGTTTGCTGAGAGACTATACCTGGGAGGTAATTTCGGCTTGCAACTAGGTACTAATTTAACTCAAATAGAGATATCGCCAGCGGTAGGCTATATGATAAATAATAAAGCCTCTGCAGGAGTGGGGGT
>JBBSPJ010000113.1:0-11452 GCA_038258905.1 Cytophagales bacterium | reverse complement strand
GCAGCATAGGAGGAGCGCCATGGAGAACCAAATTTTCCCACTAAACTGGTTGTTACAGCAATATGCCCTGATTTTTGCTTTACCATTTGAGGGGCAACTGCTTTTGTTAAGGCAATGGTTCCGAAATAATCTATTTCCATTATTTTCCGATCTACTTCTAAAGGTGTATCTAAAGCCATACTTCTTTGACTGATACCCCCGTTGTTAAATAGAAGATCTATGCTGCCAAACTGAGTAATTACTTCCTCAACTTTAGCATCAAATTCATCCATTTTAGTGAGATCAAGAGGTAGCACCATTACCATATCAGGATTGGCACATTTAGTTTTAACTTCTTCAAGCACTTCTTTTCTTCTGGCTGAAATTACCAATTTGGCTCCCTTTTTAGAAAGCTCATAGGCTATAGCTTCACCTATTCCTGAACTGGCTCCTGTTACCCAGGCTACTTTACCGCTAATTTTTGTCATGGTATTTGAGAAAATCTGTTAATTCGAAAGATAAGCTTAATTGAATTTATTAAAAAGTGATCTTTTCTGAAAGATCTGAATCAGGATGAACAAAGAGGTAAAAAACAACTATATTATTAGTTGATAGTATTTTAATTTTCTATTTTTAACCATCAAAAGAATTAAAAATGGAAAAATTATTTACTCGAATATTAACGGTAGCAATTTTAATCCTTGGCTATGCCTGTCAATCAACTATTGAAGAAGAAAGCAAAGCTGGTTATAAACTATCCATTAGCATGGATTCAGTGATGGTTGATTCTAAGGGCGAAATAATTGACTTACAAAACGGACTGAACACTTATTATGTTGGCAAAGATCAAAAGTTCATGTATAAATTTAATACTAATAATCGGCATGGATTAGAAATTATTAATTTAGATGAGTTAGTGTTAGAAAAGTTCATTGCATTTGAGAAAGAAGGGCCAACAGGAACCAGTAACTGGGTATTTTCTATTAACTTAATAAATGAAAATGAAATTGCTATTACCAACAATGCAGGAATTCTGATGTATGATATTGACGGAAATTTTTTGAAAAACTACCCCATAAGTGGTGATAAATTAACCGGAGATTCCATTCCCAATAATCATTGGATGGCAAATAGTGGTGATTTATACCCTAATGAGCTTTTAACTTTTCATTATGTATATGAAGGGCAGGTAATGCTCAGAGGTTTAGCCCTAATTGATATACAAAAGAAAACCAGAGACCTTCTGCTTATAGATGATTTTAAAAAGCTTGATGATTATACCATTAGTGTAGATACAGGTGATCGTCAATTTTGGCTTAGGGTAAATTTATATAATTTAGTAAATGATGGAAAGTATATTTTTAGTAATGATGTTTTTAATGGCTTGCATTATTATGATTTATCTTCAGATTCTATCATACATAAATCTTTTACGAGTAATTTAAGCTCCAATAAGAATGAAGTTTTAGGTATAAAAAGTACCATCTCCTTGCAGGATGTAGGCGATAAAATGAAAGCACGAAATAAAAGTATCCGCTTCAAAGATTTAGCTTATGATAATAAAACTAATCAATATTTTAGGTTATCATACTTTGCTGAAAGTGAAACGGAGGAAAAAACTACATGGAAATTCATACTGACTGTTTTTGACAAAGACTTCAATCAAATTTATGAAACAGACAATGTTCCGTTAGAGGAACTGCCAGAAACCTACTTTTTCAAAGATGGAAAAATGTATATTTATAAAAACATGGAAGATGAATTGGGCTTTATCAGATTGAGTTTTACGCCAGTATAAGGTGAACATAATCATATATTATAATTCAGTACTTTTAAGCAAAACATTTATCAATTTCACCTTTATGAAAAAGCTCTGCTTATTTTCTACCTTTTATGTTTTCTTCCTATCGTTAACTTCTTGTAATTATTCTGAAAATAAGAATGAATCAGTAAAGGTTTCTTATTATATAGCTATAGATTCAGTAGTAATTGGTTCAAAAGGTGAGATAATAGATTTAATCACGGGGTTGCAAAAGTATTCCTTGAGCAAAGACAAAAGATATTTATATAAATTTAATACCAATAACAGACATGGCATTGAAGTAATCAATCTTGATGGATTGGTTTTGGAAAATTTCCTTCCTTTTAATTTGAGGGGCCAAACGGTACCGGTAACCAAATATTATTTTTTCAATACTTATCAAATGATAAAGTTTATCTTTCCGATTTTAAAAATATGTACCAGTATAATTCAAAAGGCACAAAAATTCAAACATACAATTTTGAAGACCCTGCTTTTGGTGCTGAGTTGCCAGGGGAAAATGACATTATTGACATCGCTGGTGTTATTGCCGAAGGTGGGGATACCTTTTTTACTTTATATGGCGAATCCAGTAGCTATAAAAAAGGAATTGCGATACTTAACTTACAGGAAGAAGACCTTCAAACGAAACAAGTGTTGGGCTTAAAAAAATTAGATGACTACCAATTAGTGATCGAAGAATTTAATGGAAAAATAAATTATTCAATAATGAGTAGTTTTATTAATGGCCAACTTATACTCAGTAATAATTATATCAATGAGGCTTTCATATATAATCATAAAGAGGACACTGCATTTCATAGATTATATGATAGTGGCATTACTCCTAACTTTGTTTCAAAGAGCGAGAGTAAAAAATTATCTAATTTTCAGGAAGCCAGACAATTAATGAAGGAAAGAGAAGAGGAAGTTTATTTCTACAGTCTTGTATTTGATGACGTAACAGATAAATATTATCGGTTATCTACAACGGGTATCTCTGAATCATCTACTGATAAAAAGGTAGTTCTTACAGTGTTTAATAAAAGTTTTGAGATGCTCCATGAGCAAGAGGTAAAAGATATACCTACTTTTGATGCCATGGGAGTTTACTTTTTCAAAGATGGAAAAATGTATATTTATAAAAACATGGAAGATGAATTGGGCTTTATCAGATTGAGTTTTTCAGAAAAATAAATTATACCCTTTCAATCACTTAAAATTTCACTACGAAAGCTCCCGGAAATCGATCGGCCATTTCCGCTTTTAGTGCGTCAGCTTTTTTTCTGCTATTGTAATTGCCTAAGATAATAGCATAAATCTTTTTTCCTTGCAAATCCCTCACCTCAATAATTACATCCTCTTTATATGATTTTTCGAGGTTTTCTGTGAGGCTGAGCATATTTTCGAAACCCTGAAAACTACCCACTTGTACTCCCCAGCCTTCAGGGTTTTCCTTTTTGGCCTCAACTGAAAAGAAGGTTTTATTGTCTACAGGTTCATCCATCTGTTGCACCCTATTGCTTCCCGACCGGCCATCACCTGCATCTATCACTTCTATCTGTACCTCTGTTAATCCTTGGGCAGTAAATTTTAATTTTTCTGCAGCAGCCCTTGATAAATCTATTACCCTTCCTTCTACAAATGGCCCCCTATCGTTTATTCTCACTTCTACAGATTCATTATTGGCCACATTAGTAACTTTTACTATAGTGCCAAAAGGTAGGAATTTATGAGCGGCAGTTAATTTTTTATGATTATATTTTTCTCCGCTTGCTGTGGATCTGCCATCAAACTTATCGGCATAATAAGAAGCAATACCTTTTTGGATTTGAGCATGGGCACTACCTGCTAATAGTACAAGTAGGAATAATGTCTGAAATACGATTTTATGCATAATTTATAATTTTTTTTAAAATAATGAGTGAAAATAATGTTTAGTCAGCTATTTTCACAACAATTAATAAACTGTTACTTTGCAAAGCGAAATATATTAACAATTTGATATCAGAAAAAGGACTTTTACGCTTATCACTATTATTTGCCATTCTATGTTGGTTGGCATTAATTGTAGCTGATTTATTTCTGCTTTTTGCACAAATTAATCAGGCTAATGCCGGAATAACTAAAGAAGTGCCTTATTTATTTTTGGCGTTATTTATTTTATTTACCTTTTTTTATTTTCGTTTAAAAATTCAAAAAGCAGAAAGTGTAAATTTTATTGATTTGCTCTGGCGTGTTTTTTCAACAGGGCTTATTGTTTCTCTGGTGCAATTAGCTATAGGCTTATTCTTTTATTTACTAAGCAATAGTAAGTTATTACAGAATGAACTGGCTATTAATTTCTTTTACCATATCAACCTTGCAGCAGTAATAATATTTTTAACCTCTACTTTTGTGGTGTGGAAACGCCTGATTCTTTATCAAAAAAATAGAAGGTTGTTGATAATATGGCAAATTTTTGAATACGGTCTTTTAGCTACCTTATTGTTTAATTTCTTTCAGCAACAATTCCCAGACTGGGCCTTTTTAGGTTTGTTAGGTATATTTTTTATATACAGTTTAATTCTTTCCTTCAACCTAAAGTGGATAGCCTACCTAAATTTTAAACAAAAATGGAGAAGTATATTACTACTTGCATTGGTAATACTTTATCTCTACTACTTCATTAATAACTTAATTAATTTCGATAATGAATTCAATCTTATAATGAATTTACTTTCGGATGTATTTGTACTTTCTTTGGTAGGCTTTATTTCAATTTATGCGCTTATTTCTATTTTAGTAATATTATTTAATTTACCTACCTCTTCAGTATTTGAGCAAAAAATTAGTGAAGTGCTAAACTTTCAGCGTTTAAGCCAGTCCATACAAAAGGGTGATAATGAAGATCAGGTATATAACGTATTATTAGAGAGTTCAATTAATGCAGTATTTTCTACCAGTGCCTGGTTAGAAATATTTCAGGAAGACAATTCTAATAAGGTAATACGTTCCGCTATTTCTGAACACAAAATGCAGCAGGTGAAGAAAAGTATTCAGGAAAGCGGCATTTTCTCCTACCTTAATAGACAGCAGAACTATAATTTCAAAAAGAATCTTAATCCAACTAAGCTTACTGCCAATTTGAACGATCCTGATTATAATTCGGTATTAGCTGTTCCTCTCATTATTCAGGATAGGCAGATTGGCTTATTGGTATTATTGAAAGATGTTACTGATGGCTTCAATAAAGAGATGTTGGATATCATCAGCTCCTTTGTGAACCAGGCTTGTATTTCCGTAGAAAACTTTGAATTGCTCTCTAAAGCGCTGGAAAACGAAAGATATAGAGAGGAGTTGAAAATTGCGATGAGGGTTCAGAAAAGTTTATTACCTCAGGAGCTTATTAATGATGAAAATTTTGAAATGTTTGCTTTTTATGAGTCTGCAGATGAAGTAGGGGGTGATTATTATGATTATTTCAAGACTTCACCAGATAAAACAGCTGTTATTGTAGGAGATGTTTCTGGTAAAGGCACTTCTGCTGCTTTCAATATGGCTCAAATGAAGGGAGTGTTTCATAGTTTAGTACAATTGAATTTAGATTCAAAGACCTTTCTTTCCCGAGCCAATAGTGCTTTAAGCAATTGTCTTGAAAAAACCTCATTCATTACTGCGGCCTATTATTTAATTGATGCAAGAGAAAAAACTATTTCATTTTCAAGAGCAGGTCATTGCCCGGCATTATATTACGATCATGAAAAAAAGCAGGCCAGCTATTTCAAAAACAGAGGCTTAGGTTTAGGTATTGTTAGGAATGAAAGTTATCAAAATTATATTGATAATCATCATATATCTTACAAGCCGGGAGATGTTCTCTTTTTATACACAGACGGAATTATAGAAGCCAAAAATTTACAAGGAGAAGAGTATGGTTACGACAGATTAAGTGAGGTAGTAGCTTTAAATGGAGAAAAAACAGCAGAAGCAATAAAAACAGCAGTCATAGAAAATTTATATGAGTTCATCGGTTCAGAAGGCCTGGATGACGATTATACTACATTAATCATCAAATTTTTATGACATTGAGTCAACCTACTGAAAATAAGCACGTAAAACCAATGAATATGATAGAAATTGAGACCTTTAAAGAAGATGATATTAACATAATTTCCGTAAAAGGAGATGTTGATGCCAGTTCAAGTATTCACTTGGATGAAGCATTATTAAAACTTTCTGAAGACTCATCCACAAAATATATTTTTATTGATGGTACAGACTTAGAATATATATCATCAGCTGGATTAGGGGTTTTTATGTCGTACATAGACGATTTTAAAACAAAAGACATTAAAATGATCTTATTTGGTTTAAGTGAAAAAGTTGAAAATGTATTTCAAATATTAGGATTAGATCAATTATTGAACATTGTAGAAGGAAAAAAAGAAGCGAAGGAAAAGTTAAATGAATTTTAATCTTAAAGTATATTGTGAGAAAACCCGCCTGAAAGATATTCGGGATTTTATTACTGAGAAGCTGAAAGCATACACTCGTAATGAATTGGAAATCAATCAGATGGTGTTGGCTGTAGATGAAGTTTGTGCCAATTTAATTATCCATTCTAATTATTGTAATGCTAATGAAGCCATTTATTTAAAGGTTATTGTAGAAAATAATGGTGTTACTTTTGAAATTACAGATGAGGGCAAAAAATTTGATTTCACAGATTATAAAGAACCTTCCATCCAGGAGGTAGTAACCGCCAAGAAAAAGGGCGGCATTGGATTAATGTTGGTGAAACGAATTATGGATAAAGTAGAGTTTAGTTCTGAGAACGAAAGAAATAAATGTGTGCTCTTCAAGAAATTCACACAACGTTAAGCCAAAACATCACCTCCTATCTTACTTTTTAATACTATAAGCTATTTGATGTAATGATTGCTTAGCTATCTCACAAATAAATAGTATTTTTACATTGTTATAATCAAGCTTCTTTTTTTTAAACATTTCGGTACTTATCCATCATAAATTATGAATGAAATCAACATGCGAAGTATAATTTTATTTGTAGTTTCATTTACTTTAATTGTCTCCTGTAAAACGCAACAAAAAACTACCCAATCTCCTGACAAGCCATTAGAAAAAGAGAAGCCGGTTTTCACTATTAATGATACAGAAGTGTATCCTGAAGAGTTGTTATATGCTTATGAAAAAAGTAATAAAAATAAAGGGAGCTCAGAGCCTTTAGAAGATTATCTCGATTTGTATATCAATTTTAAATTAAAGGTTGAAGATGCTAAAAATGAAGGTTTAGATACTTTATCTTCTTATAAAAATGAATTGAAAGGTTATTTAGAAGACATTAAAAAACCTTATCTCACATCTCAAAAGGTGAACGATGAATTAATTCAGGAAACTTATCAGAGGCTTCAGAGTGAAATCAATGCATCTCATATTTTAATTAGAGTAGAAGAATCCGCACCACCGGAAGATACCCTAACTGCATTTAATAAGATTAAGGAAATAAGAGAAAAGTTCCTAAATGGAGAAAATTTCGGGCAGTTAGCTCAGAAAAATTCTGAAGATCCTTCTGCAAGATCCAATAATGGAGACCTGGGATGGTTTACTGCTTTCCAAATGGTATATCCTTTTGAATCTGCTGCTTACGAAACAGAGGCAGGAGAAGTATCCCAAATTATAAGAACTAAATTTGGATATCATATCATAAAAGTAAATGAGAAAAGAGAAACCTTGGGGCGAATTAAGCTGGCTCATATAATGTTGCGTTTCCCTTCTAATGCAGACAAACAAGATAGTGCCAAGGTATTTCAGAAAATTAATCAAATTAGTGAAGAGCTAAGCGAGGGTGCCGATTGGTTTGCCTTAGCTGCTAAATATTCAGAAGATTTGAATACTAAAAACCAGGGAGGAAGTTTACCTTGGTTTGGTGCTGGTAATTTACCTAAGTCACTAGAGCAGGTTGCTTTCGAACTTAACCAAATAAATGAAGTTTCCCGGCCGGTAAAAAGTCCTTATGGCTGGCATATTCTTAAACTGGAAGAAAAAAGAGGTGTAGGTAGTTTAGAGAGTATGGAGGAAAGTCTTACACGCAGAATACAGCGAGATCAAAGGTCGGAATTGAAGTTAACCGAAGTTTTAGAGGGTCTTAAAGCTGAAAATAACTTTAAAAGAAATGACATTATTTATAGTTGGTTAAAAAGTAATAAAACAATAAACGATAGTATAAAATTGAGTGAGCGCAAAAACGAGGTGCTTTTTTACATATCCGATCAGCCTTATTACTTAAATGATTTTTTCCAAAGTACTGCTAAAAATGCACAAATAGAAGCGGCATTAAATCAATATGAAAGAGATAAGCTGCTAGAGTATGAGAATAAACATTTACCTGACAAATATCCTGAGTATAGATTATTGGCAAATGAATATAGGGATGGATTGTTGCTTTTTGAAATAATGAGTAAAAAAGTATGGGATAAAATAAGCTCAGATAGTACAGGTAATAGAGATTATTATGAAGCCAGAAAAGATGAATTCAAAACAAAGCCTGCGGTGTTAGCAGATATATTTATTTTTAATGATACCTCCAATGTTGGCTTTACCAAAAACTTTATTCAAGATGGATTTTATAGCTTAAATGAGCCTATTTTCTATGAAAATAAACTTGTGCTAACTAAAAAAGTAAAGGCTTTAAGCAAATTCACTGATACCGTTTATGTCCGCTTGGAAAGACCCACGAAAATTAAAGCGGCTGATTCAATCGCTATATATTCTGTTTTAAAAAGCACTTTTAAAAATACAGAATCGCTTAAACCTATCTATTCCGATGAAAATAAAATATATTTGCAATTATTTGGCAAACCAGGTCCGCAATTTAGTGAAATCTATAAAGGTTTAATTGCAGCAGAACAGAAAAGCATTATTGTTGGTGAAAATGTAAATGGTATGATTATTCCAAAAGAGTTAGGTTATCATAAAGCATTTAATAATGATGGGAAGCTACAAATTATTCAGGTGAAAAAGAATATTAAAAGCAGGTTGAAATCTTACGAAGAAGCTAAACCAGAACTTATTACTGAATATCAAAATTACCTCGAAAAGAATTGGATTGAGCAATTAAAGAAGGAAAATACAGTTAAGATTAATACTGAATTATTAGAAAAATTAAAAAGTGAATTTGAGTCAGAAAATTTATAAGGGAGCAATTATTTTATTGATAGCCACTCTTGCCAGTTCATGCGAATACATTAATTTAAAGCAAACAGGAGAGAGTGATCCGGCTAATGAAAAAACTGTAGTTGCCAAAGTAGCTGAATCAACACTTTATTTGGAAGATTTAAAAGGTATAGTAGCGAAAGATGTTTCTGCTACAGATAGTGCCAATCTCGTGAATAGATATGTGAACTCATGGGTGAAAAAGCAATTATTAATAGATGAGGCTGCAGAGAAAATAAACTTTGATATAGCAGCTATTGATAGAAAAGTGTTAGACTATAAATACGCATTAATGGTGCATGAATATAAAAAATTCTATGTGAACCAAAAGCTTGATGCAAGCATTAGTGAAGAAGAAGTAAAGAATTATTTTACTGAAAACAAGAATAATTTTGAGCTGAAGCAGAATATTATAAGAGGTTATTTTATAAAAATCACTAAAAATGCTCCAAAAATTAAGAAACTGAAAAGCCTGGTTCTTTCCTCTAAAGATTCAGAATTTAATGAGCTTAAATCTTATTGTTTTCGCTTTGCTGACACCTATTTTCTGGAAGATACCGTATGGATCAATTTTGATGAGGTAATTAGAAATACCCCTTTTGTAAGTATTACAAATAAAGCACAATTCCTTAAAGTAAATAATTATGTAGAGGAAGAAGACGAAGAATTTAAGTATGTATTGAGAATAAAGGAATATAAAATTTCTGACCAGACATCACCGTTAGAATTTGTAAGAAATGATATTAAGCAAATTATTCTTAATAAAAGAAAAGTTGCAATCGCCAATAAGTTGGAAGAAGAAGTCTTTGAAGAAGCAAAGCAATCAAATAAGTACCAAATTTTTAATAATTAGCATGAAAATAGTAGCATCTATCATTCTCATTTGTATTATGCAAATGGCCGTTGGGTTTTCCCAGGCACCTCAGGTAGCAGATCAAATTATTGCCAAAGTAGATAATTATATTGTATTAGAATCTGATTTAGCATTAGCCCACAAAGATTACCTCTCAAGAGGTAGTGATAATACTCCGGAATCTCTTTGTGAAGTATTAGAAGGTTTAATTGTAAATAAATTGTTATTGGCCAAAGCCGAAATAGATTCTGTAGTTGTTAGCGATCAACAAGTTGATGCACAATTAGAAAATAGGATGAAAATGATGGTTAACCAAATTGGTTCTGAAGAGAAGATAGAGGAATTCTATGGTAAAACACTTGAGGAATTTAAAGTTGAAATTAGAGATGATATAAAGGAGCAATTGATAACTCAAGAAATGCAAGGCACTATCACCAAAGATTTAGAAGTTACACCAAAAGAAGTACAACAATTCTTTAAGAGTATTCCTAAGGATAGTTTGCCTTATTACTCCACACAAGTTCAGGTAGGACAAATTGTACGTGATCCTGTAATGAGCAGAGAAGCCAAAAATAATGTTAAAACAAGATTGATAGGGTTGAGAGACAGAATTGAAGCAGGAGAGAATTTTGAAGATTTAGCCAGGCTTTACTCTCAGGAGCCAGGAGCGAAGAAAACAGGAGGAAATATTGGCTTTTTTCAAAGAGGCGAGTTGGCTCCTGAGTATGAAGCAACCGCATTACGCATGAAACCCGGTGAAATTTCTAAGCCAGTAGAAACAGATTTTGGTTTTCACCTGATACAATTAATTGAGAGAAGAGGAAACGAATTTAATACGCGCCATATTCTCATTAGGCCTTCCTACACCAAAAAGGATTTGCAAATCGCTACTAATTTCCTTGATAGTATAAGATCAAAAATAATGGCCGATAGCTTAACTTTTGAAAAGGCTGCTAAAGAATATTCCGATGATATGAATACTTCTGCCAGTGGAGGGTATTTTTTAGACAGGGAAACAGAGAGCACTAAAATATCTGTAGAAGATTTAGAGCCCAACGTCTTCTTTACTATTGATACCATGAAAGTAGGTAGTTTTACTGAGCCGATGGTATTCAATAAACAAGACGGTTCTCAATCAGTTAGATTTCTTTATTATAAAGACAGAGTTAGGCCACATCAAGCTGATATTAGATTAGATTATCAAAGAATTAAAAGAGCCGCTTTAAATAAAAAGCGAAGCGAGACTTTAAATAAGTGGTTTGAAGAAGCGCAATCAGAAGTTTTCATTATTGTAGATGAAAATTATCAGACCTGTAACATTCTTAATCAATAAGTATGGAGAAATTTGTGAATGAGGTAGAGGCAGCTAATGCCTTACATAAAAAATATACGGAATTAAAAAGTGAAATAAATAAAATTATAGTAGGGCAGGATGAGGTTGTTAAGCTGGTAATCAGCTCTTTATTTTGTCATGGTCATAGTTTATTGATAGGGGTGCCTGGTTTAGCTAAAACACTCCTGATAAAAACAGTGGCATCTGCCATGAGTTTGAAATTCAACAGAATACAATTTACCCCTGATTTAATGCCTTCCGATATTCTTGG
>JBBSPJ010000112.1:0-11485 GCA_038258905.1 Cytophagales bacterium | reverse complement strand
GCCGTTTTATAGGGTTTCTTTAGATCCAACTATTGTAGATGATGATATATTTCGCGAAAATATTGATTCATTAAGCTATTTTCTAGCTAAAAGCTTCGGTCAGTCCGCTACTTATTACAAACAAAAAATTAAGGGTGCTCGCCAGCAAGGCAATCAATATGTTATTCTTTCAAGAGATTTAATCGGTTACCAGCAAAAGAAAGAGATGCAAACATGGCCTATCTTCAGAGAAGGAAGATTAGGAGGGGGGGTTATTTTTAATAAAACGGATAAACGCTTCAGGCCTTTCTCTAACCTGGCCTTTAGAACCATTGGCTTTTTAAATGAAAATGATTATGGAGCAGGACTCGAATACAGCTTTGATAATTATTTAGCAGGCCAGAATGGAAAGGCTTTATTTCAGAAAATTTCAGGAGGTAGCTGGAGACCGGTAAATGATGGTACTGAAATTAGGCCAAAAGATGGCTATGATATTCAAACTACTATCAACATTAATTTACAGGATGTATCAGAATCAGCATTATTAAGTCATTTAGTGCAACATGATGCTGATATGGGTTGTGTAATTGTAATGGAAGTGGCTACAGGCGAAATTAAAGCGATCTCTAATTTAAAGAAATTAGAAAATGGCAAATATGGCGAAGTGTATAACTATGCTGTAGGTAGCCATGGCTTACGAGAACAAGGCTCTACTTTAAAATTAGCTTCTTATATCGCCTTGTTTGAGGAGAAAAACTTAAAGTTATCTGATACTATTCAAACAGGGGGTGGTGAATTGAAATTTTATAAAGAAACGGTAAGAGATCACAAACCAGGGGGCTATGGCACTATAACTATAAAAGAAGCTTTTGAGAAATCTTCCAATATCGCAGTAGCTAAAATGGTGGATGAAACTTTTAAAACAAATCCCCAGCGCTATTTAGATTACCTTAAAAATTTAGGTTTAACTCAGCCTTTAGGCTTTCAAATGATAGGAGAAGGTAAGCCTAAAATTCCACCTTTAAATGAGTGGAGTGGTATTACTCTGCCTTGGATGGCCTATGGTTATGGAATGGAATTTACACCTTTACAAGTGCTTACTTTATACAATGCTGTTGCTAACAATGGTAAAATGATCCGTCCGGTTTTGGTGAACTCTATCAATAAAGTAGATAAAGAAATCAACTCATTTGAAACTAATGTCATCACCAGTCAAATTTGCTCAAAAGAAACGCTAAAGAAAATTAAAATTCTTTTGGAAGGGGTTGTTGAAAATGGGACAGCATCTAATATCAATAATGCTAATTATAAAATAGCTGGTAAAACAGGTACTGCTCAAATTTTAAAGGACGGACGATACACAAGAGAATATTACACTTCTTTTGCAGGCTATTTCCCAGCAGATAAGCCAAAATATTCAGCCATTGTTGTAATGGAGAACCCTAAAGGCTACAGACAATATGGATCCGATGTGGCTGCTCCTGTATTTAAAGAGATAGCAGATAAGATTTATGCGCTGGATTTAAAAATGCATGATCCCCATTTTTTGGAAGAAAAGCCTGAAATAGGCGTTTTTCCTGTTGTGCAGGCCGGTAAAAAGGAAGATTTATCTATTATGCTCAATTATTTGGGTGTTTCCAACCATTCCAGTAATTCTGATGTAGAGTGGGTAAGAGCATC
This sequence comes from Cytophagales bacterium, assembly GCA_038258905.1. GTDB lineage: Bacteria > Bacteroidota > Bacteroidia > Cytophagales > Cyclobacteriaceae > Marivirga. The sequence continues at coordinate 9,826 of JBBSPJ010000112.1, read as the reverse complement.
TATCAATAAGAATGCAATAAACTGGAAGGAAACCCGCAGTGAGCCGGGGCAAGTGCCTGATGTAAACGGAATGACTTTAAAAGACGCACTTTTCTTATTAGAAAATAGTGGTCTGGAAGTAATTGTGAACGGTCATAAAGGGAGGGTAATTACGCAATCTCAGTTGCCGGGAAGCAGGGCTTTGAAGGGCAGTAAAATTAAAATAGAAGTAGGTTAAGTGGTATTGTTAAAGGACATATTGTATAAAGTTAAATTACTGAGCGTTTCAGGAAACATGGAGCAGCAGATCAATGCTATCCAATTCGATTCCAGAAAAGTACAGAAGAACGATGCTTTTGTGGCAGTGGCTGGTACGCAAGTGAATGGCCATGAATATATAGAGTCTGCGATTTCAAAAGGGGCAGTAGCTATTATTTGCGAAGTGTTTCCTGAAAAACTACAGGAGGGTATTACTTATATTCAAACTTCTAACAGTGCAAAGGCCCTGGGTTTAATGGCAGATAATTTTTATGATCATCCTTCATCTAAATTATTTTTAATAGCTGTAACAGGCACCAATGGTAAAACTACTACTGTTACACTAATGCACCAATTGTTCATGGGACTTGGGTATAATTCTGGTTTGCTTTCTACAGTTCAAAATCAAATCAACGAGGAAGTTATTCCGGCAACCCATACCACACCCGATGCACTGCAATTGAATAAATTATTACATCAAATGGTGAAGGCGGGTTGTAGCCACGTTTTTATGGAGGCCAGTAGTCATGCTATTGATCAGGAAAGAATGGCAGGTCTGCAAGTAGCAGGAGCTGTATTTTCAAATATATCTCATGATCACCTTGATTACCACGGGACATTTGATGAATATATTAAAGCCAAGAAGAAATTATTTGATGAGCTGCCTGCTAGTGCTTTTGCATTAGTAAATGTAGATGATAAACGCGGCATGGTGATGTTGCAAAATTGTAAGGCAACAAAATATACATACTCTTTAAAAATGATGGCCAATTACAGAGCCAAGGTTTTATCTAATGCATTGCAAGGGTTAGAGTTGAGTATTGATCAAAAAGACGTATGGTTTCGATTAATTGGGTATTTCAATGCTTATAATCTATTGGCAGCTTACGCGGTAGCTCATATTATGGAGGAAGATGCGATAGAAGTATTAACTCATTTATCGCAAATAGAATTGAAAAATGGTCGTTTTGAACAAATTCCTAATACTACCGGCATTACGGCTATAGTTGATTATGCGCATACACCTGATGCTCTAGAAAATGTACTCAATACCATTGATAATATCCGCACAGGTAATGAGCAAGTGCTTACTGTGATAGGTTGCGGAGGTAATAGAGATAAGGATAAACGTCCTTTGATGGCTGAAATAGCCTGCAGGCTAAGTAATAGAGTTATACTAACTTCCGACAACCCAAGAGATGAGGTGCCGGAAGATATTATTGCAGACATGCAAAAGGGTGTGCCTATTTCGCAGATGCGAAAAGTAACCAATTTACCCGATAGAAAAGAAGCCATTAAGCTGGCATGTAGCTTTGCCCAAAAGGGAGATATTATTTTGGTAGCAGGAAAAGGTCATGAAACCTATCAGGAAATTAAGGGAGTAAAACATCATTTTGATGATAAAGAAGTAGTAAATGAAATGTTGAATTTAATTCATAACAAGTAAAACAGTGCTATATTATTTATTTGACTTTTTAGATAAACAATGGGATCTTCTGGGAGCCGGGGTATTTCAATATATTTCCTTTAGGGCTGGTATGGCCGCATTTTTCTCCTTGTTAATCACTATTACTTTTGGTAAAAAACTTATCAATTTATTGCAAAGAAAGCAAGTAGGGGAGTCGGTTAGAGATTTAGGTCTGGACGGTCAAATAGAAAAAGCCGGTACACCAACTATGGGAGGAATCATCATCATAATGGGTATTGTTATTCCTGTTTTGTTGTTTTCCAAAATTGAGAATATTTACATCATTCTTTTAATCGTTTCCACCATCTGGATGGGGTTAATAGGCTTTTTAGATGATTATATCAAAGTATTTAAAAAGGATAAAAAAGGGCTGCATGGTAAATTTAAAGTAATAGGGCAAATTGGATTGGGCTTAATTGTTGGATTAACCTTATTCTATCACCCTGATGTGGTAGTTCGTGAATTCGTAAACCCTGTAAGTGTGGCTGATGGGGTAGAAATTCTTTCGGAAGACTCTTATACAGACATCAAATCAATGATTACTACCATTCCATTTTTTAAGGACAACGAATTTAGCTATTCTGATATATTACCTTTTATACCGGATGCCTATACGGTTGTAATTTATGTGTTATTTGTGATTTTTATTGTAACAGCAGTCTCCAATGGCGCTAATATTACTGATGGTATTGATGGGTTAGCTGCAGGTACTTCAGCGATTATTGGATTGGCTTTAGCCATTTTTGCTTATGTATCAGGTAATGCAATATTTTCGCAATACCTCAATATCATGTATATACCTAATAGTGGGGAAATTGTTATTTTTTGTGCGGCTTTTGTTGGAGCCTGTGTAGGTTTTTTATGGTATAATACACATCCTGCTCAGGTTTTTATGGGCGATACCGGTAGTTTATCCATCGGAGGCATAATTGCTGTGCTGGCTTTAGTAGTAAGAAAAGAGTTTTTAATCCCTGTGCTTTGTGGTATTTTTCTAATAGAAAATGTATCGGTAATTATTCAGGTAGCCTATTTTAAATATACCAAAAAGAAATACGGTGAGGGCAGGAGGATATTTTTAATGGCGCCTTTACATCATCATTATCAAAAAAAAGGAATCCATGAATCTAAAATTGTTAATCGGTTTTGGATTGTAGGTATTTTGTTGGCTATTATTTCGGTAGCCACATTGAAATTAAGATAAATATTGATCATTAAAAATAGCAATTGAAGAGAAAAACTTAAATTAGAAATGGAAAATTTAATTGTCATATTAGGAGCCGGGGAAAGTGGAACCGGAGCTGCTTTGCTAGCAAAAGCAAAGGGATATGATGTTTTTGTGTCTGATTTAGGTAGGATTTCGATTGAAAATATTCATAAGTTAAATCAAGCTGAAATCGTTTTTGAAGAGGGTAAGCATACAGAGGAGAAAATTTTAAACGCCGAGTTTATAGTTAAAAGTCCTGGAATTTCACCCAAAGCCTCAATTGTAAAAACTGCTGAGGAGAAAGGTATTCCTGTAATTGATGAGCTTGAATTTGCTTCACGTTACACGGAAGGAAAAATTATAGCTATCACGGGAACAAATGGAAAAACCACCTCAACTTTATTGACTTATCACCTCTTAAAAGAGGCAGGGTTTTCTGTGGGCTTGGGAGGAAATGTAGGTAAGAGTATGGCGGCTCAATTGGTTCATCGTGATTATGATTGGTGGGTATTAGAAGTGAGTAGCTTCCAAATAGATGGTTTCATCCATTTTAAGCCATATATCGCTGTTTTGTTAAATATTACGCCTGATCATTTGGATAGATATAATTATGATTTGTCTCATTATGTTGAAGCTAAATTTAATTTATTTAAAAATCAAAACATAGAGGATTATGCTATTCTTTATAATGATAATGGGTTGATTGATCAGGAATTAAAAACAAGGAATTTAAAATCAAAAATTTATACAATCACTTTCGATCACGCACCAGCTTTAGGAGCCTATGCTAATTCGGATGGGATTATTATAAAACATCAAAAAACGAGTACAACTTTTACTGCAGATTTACTGACTATTAAAGGAAAACATAACCAGATTAACGCTATGGCTTCAATACTTTCATCTAAAATTACCGGAATTAAATCAGACAAAATTTCGGAAAGCTTGCCTAGATTTAAAAATGTACCCCACAGGTTGGAGCCAGTCGGGAATATACATGGCGTAGAATTCATTAATGATTCTAAAGCCACAAATGTGGACGCGGTTTACTATGCATTAGATGCATATACTCGCCCCATTATCTGGATAGTAGGGGGAGTGGATAAAGGCAATGATTATGAAAAATTGGAATCTGTAAATTCTAATGTGAAGGCTATTATTTGTTTAGGGAAGGACAATACCAAAATTAAAGAATTTTATAAAGGTAAGTTTCCTATTATAGAAGAAACGCAATCCATGCAAGAAGCTGTACGAATGGGTTATAAACTTTCTAAAGATAGAGAAGTGGTATTGCTGTCACCAGCCTGCGCTAGTTTTGATTTATTCAAAAACTATGAGGACAGAGGTGATCAATTCAGGTTGGCTGTTCAATTATTACAGCGTGAAGTAGAATTAAAAAAATTATCACAGTCATGATCAACATTCAAACCATAAAAAGCTTTGCAGATAAGCACTTAAAAGGAGATCCTGTTATTTGGACAGTGGTTTTTGCTTTAGGTATGCTTAGCATTTTGGTGGTATATAGTGCCACAGGCACCATTTCATATTTCAAGTTTGATGGAAATACGGAATATTATTTATTAAGACATAGTTTTTTAGTCTTTTTAAGCTTTTTTGCCATGTGGGTGGCGCATAAAATCGATTACAGGTATTATTCTAAATTATCGCGCTTAGCCTTATGGCTTTCAGTGCCGCTTTTGATATTTGCTTGGCAGTTTGGTGTAAACTTAAATGATGCTTCCCGTTGGATAACAATTCCATTTTTGAATCAATCATTTCAACCTTCGGATTTAGCAAAATTAGCTTTGATTATCAACCTGGCGGGTATGCTTTCTAAAAAGCAACAAAACATCACTGATTTTAAGAAAGCACTCATTCCTATGCTATTATGGTGTGGTTTAATTTGTGGCTTAATAGCCATGACTAATCTATCAACCGCTATTTTGCTTTTTATTACTTGTATGCTTTTATTATTTATTGGTCGGATACCTGTAAAATACCTGGCTATGCTTTTTTTAGTTGGGATAATGGCTGTAGGTACTGCAATGGTAGTAGGACAAAGAGGTCAGACAGCTATAAATCGTGTACAAAGTTTTATCAAAAAGGAACAAATTCCCTTTCAGGCTGAGCAGTCTTATATAGCTGTTGCTACAGGAGGTATTACAGGAAAAGGCCCCGGAAACAGTAGCCAAAGAAATTTTCTACCAGAGGCTTTTTCAGATTTTATTTTTGCTATTGTGGTGGAAGAATATGGTATGATTGGCGCTACAGTTGTGATATTGCTATACCTCACATTGCTCTACCGGGGAATGAAAGCCGCGGCTGCAAGTGGCAAAGCATATGGAGGCCTGCTCTCGGCAGGGCTGAGTTTTGCCATAGTGTTACAAGCTATGGTAAATATGGGAGTGGCAGTAGGTTTAGGGCCTATTACAGGTTTGCCATTACCGCTTTTAAGTATGGGTGGAACTTCCTTACTTTTCACAGGACTGGCTATGGGCATTATTTTAAGTGTTAGCCGTGGAGAAATAGAAGAGAGCTCTGAATTAAGAGCCAGAAATCAATTTGAAAATTTACCTAAAAAAGAAGCTGCATAAGTGAGTCAGGAGCACAAACCATATCGTTTTATCATTAGTGGTGGAGGTACCGGAGGGCATATCTTTCCGGCTCTGGCTATTGCTGACCAAATAAAACTGGAAAAACCTGATTCAGAAATACTTTTTGTGGGTGCAGAAGGTAAAATGGAAATGCAAAAAGTACCTGAAGCCGGCTATAAAATTTTGGGCTTGCCTATTGCAGGTATCCAGAGAAGTTTATCTATCAAAAATCTGGCTTTTCCTTTTAAATTATTGAATAGTTTGAGACAGGCCAAGGCTATCGTTAAAAGTTTTAAACCTGATGCAGTAATAGGCGTGGGAGGTTATGCTAGTGGCCCTACTTTAAGAGCGGCCTCCAACGAGGGTATCCCTTGTTTTTTACAGGAACAAAATTCTTATGCAGGCTTAACTAATAAGTGGTTAAAAAACAAAGTGCAAAAAATATGCGTGGCCTATGAAGGCATGGATAAATATTTTCCTGCTGAAAAGTTACAATTAACTGGCAACCCGGTTAGAAAGGGCTTAATGAATTTACCAGATAAAGCCACGGCACTTAAGCATTACGATTTGAAGGGAAATCAGCCTGTAATATTAGTGTTGGGAGGTAGTTTGGGAGCCAGGGTAATAAATGAAAGCATAGTAAAGCAATTGCCTGCTATTGCTAAAAGTAATACCCAAATGATTTGGCAAACCGGCAGACTTTATCATAATGAGATGTTGGTGAGGGCAGAATCTGCTAATAAAGCTCAGCTAAAAATAGTTGAATTTATAAAGGAAATGGAAATGGCTTATGCTGCGGCAGATATCATCATATCAAGGGCAGGGGCATTGTCAGTTTCCGAATTGGCTATTATTGGTAAGCCGGTAATTTTTGTGCCTTCTTCAGGAGTGGCGGAAGATCATCAAACTAAAAATGCTAATTCATTGGTGGCAAAAGATGCCGCAATATTGATTACCGATCAGGAAGCTGAGAAGGTTTTGGTACCTAAAGCTCTTGAGTTATTGGAAGACGAAGATTTGAAAAATGAATTAGCTACTAATATAAAGCAATTAGCTAAGCCTAATGCAACAGAGGACATAGTGAAGATTATATTTTCAATGATTAAATGAATTTAAAAAACATACATAGCGCCTATTTTATCGGTATTGGAGGGATTGGTATGAGTGCTCTGGCTCGCTGGTTTCACCATAACGGAGTGTTTGTATGCGGGTACGATAAAACCCCTACAGAATTAACTGAAAAGCTGGAAGCAGAAGGCATTTCCGTACAATTTGAGGATACGCTAGATGTAATTCCGGAAGAGATAAAAGCGAATAAAGAAGGCGTTTTAATTGTGTACACTCCTGCAATTCCTAAACTACATAAAGGATTGAATTACCTGAAGGACAACGGTTTTGCAATTTATAAACGCTCCGAAGTTTTAGGTTTTATCACCAAAGGACTTTATACAGTAGCTGTAGCCGGAACACATGGTAAAACAACTACCAGTTCAATGGTAGCTCATATTTTAAAGCATGCAGGTAAAAACGTGGCAGCTTTTTTAGGAGGTATTTCTACCAATTATGGTACCAATATGCTCGTAAATGAAGCAGATTTCGAAAGCGCAATAATAGTAGTAGAGGCAGATGAATTTGATCGTTCATTTCTCACTTTGCATCCTAATTTGGCCGTAATTACTTCTACAGATGCCGATCACCTGGATATTTATGGTGAATTGGCAGAATTGAAGAAATCCTTTTCCTTGTTTTTAGATAAGGTAAATCCTAGTGGTAAAATATATATAAAAGCGGGTTTACAAAGTGGTTTGAATCTGAGCGAAGTAAAAGCACCTGTTATGGATTACGGTTTAAATAACGGTGAAATTATTGCCCATAACATACGGATAAACGAGGGTAAATTTGTGTTCGATTTTAAAAGTGATAGCATTTCTATCACAGATTTTGAACTTTCTGTGCCGGGCTATCATAATGTAGAAAATGCCACTGTGGCTATTGCAATAGCTGCTGAGTTAGGCCTTAGTGCCGAAGCCATTAAAGCTGGAATAGCCAGCTACAGTGGAGTTAAACGTAGATTTGAATATATTTTTAAATCTGAAGAAATTATCTTTATTGATGATTATGCACACCATCCCGGAGAAATTAGAGCAATGTTGGAGTCTGTTAAAGCGCTATACCCCGGTAAAAAAATAAGTGTCCTATTTCAGCCGCATTTATATTCTCGTACCAGAGATTTTGCAGAGGGTTTTTCTGAAAGCCTAAGTTTGGCAGATGAGGTGATGTTATTAGATATTTACCCGGCCAGGGAAGAGCCGATTGAAGGAGTGAATAGCGAAATGCTTCTGGAAGCTATTCAATCAGGAGAGAAATATTTACTACAAAAAAGCGAGGTGTTAAATCACCTGAAGTCTGTACAGCTGGAAGTTTTAGTAACCCTGGGAGCCGGTAATATTGATCAATTAATTAAACCTATAAAAGCACTATTTGAGCAGCAATATGCAGCCTAAAAACAAAATATATATCGTCCTTAAGTTAGTGATACCTTTATTGGTGTTTTTTGTATCCATTGGTTTTGTGAGCAAAAAACAGGATGATAAGCTATGCTCAAAAATTATTATAACAATAGAAAATCAGCAAGGTAATTTTTTTATAAATGAAAGTGATATCATGGATATCATCACCAAAAATGGTAGAGAATTCGTTGTGAATATGCCTTTCGAAACCATTAAATTGAAGGCTATAGAAGAAAGAATTGAGCAACTGAAATTTGTGGAGTCAGCCCAGGTTTACCATGATCTATCTGGCGTTATGATGGTAGATGCTAAACAAGCTAAACCCATTGCAAGAATTATGAATCCTGCAGGCAAGGATTATTACATTAGTGACAAGGCAGAAATTTTACCGGTTTCGGATCGCTTTACAGCCAGGGTGATGGTGTTGTCAGGCTCATTTTTTAAACCTTATCTAAAGTCTAATTTATTAATTGATGAGGCAGGTACTGATTTCTTTCAATTTATTAAATTTATAGAAAAAGATAAGTTCTGGAGTGCACAATTTGCTCAATTGGACGTAGACTCTAAAGGCAGGATAAATATATACCCTCAGGTGACCAAGCAATTAATTGAATTTGGTAGTACTGAGCATTATTCGAATAAATTATCAAGATTGAAAATTTTTTACGACAAGATTTTGCCTGATAGAGGGTGGAATCGATATGAACGTGTAAATTTACAATTTAAAGACCAAATCATTTGTGAATAGATTAACCTTAGGCAATACATGAATATGCAAAACGATAAAATAGTAGTCGGACTTGACATTGGGACCACCAAGATCTGCGTAATAGTGGGCAGAAAAAATGAATATGGCAAGCTTGATGTGTTAGGAATGGGTAGATCCGTTTCTGATGGTGTAGTCAAGGGAAAAGTCATTAATATAGAGAAGACCATATTAGCGATTAAAAAGGCAGTTCAGGAAGCCGAAGATGCCTCTGGAATTGATATTAAGGTCGTGAATGTGGGTATTGCCGGTCATCATATCAGAAGCTCTATTCACAGAGGTAGTATTACCCGAGAAGATGGTGAAGATGAAATCACAGTAGAAGATATTGACAGGCTGGCCAACGATATTGGTCGTATGGTAATGCCGGCTGGTACACAAATTATTCACAAAATGCCACAGGTCTATACGGTTGATTATGACGATGGTATTAAAGATCCTGTTGGGATGACGGGTGTTCGATTGGAAGCTGATTTCCATGTAATTACAGCGGATGTTAATTCTATTAATAATATCGAAAAATGTGTTAAAAGAGCAGGGCTTGATATAGAAAATATGATTTTGGAGCCTCTTGCTTCCAGCTTATCGGTTTTAAGTGAAGATGAAAAAGAAGCCGGCGTTTGTCTGGTAGATATAGGTGGTGGAACCACTGATATAGCTATTTTCCATGAAAATATTATACGCCATACTGGTGTTATACCGTTTGGAGGTAATATTATCACTTCCGATATTAAAGAAGGATGTATGGTGATGCAGCAACAGGCTGAGTTACTGAAAACAAAATTTGGAAGAGCTATTGCTACGGAAGCCAATGAAAATGAAATAGTTTCAATTCCTGGCTTACGTAATAGGGCACCTAAAGAGATATCAATTAAAAACTTGGCGCACATCGTGGAAGCGCGTATGGAAGAGATTGTTGATTTAGTGCATGCTGAAATTATAGCTTCGGGCTATGAAGGAAAGCTAGCAGGTGGTATTGTAATTACCGGTGGTGGCTCGCAACTGCATAGTGTAAGACAATTAGTAGAGTACCTAACCGGAATGGAT
>JBBSPJ010000111.1:0-11559 GCA_038258905.1 Cytophagales bacterium | reverse complement strand
TTCTCTAAAGGTTGAGAACCTATGAATAATATGTTGGAATGAGAATTAAGTTCATCGATTTCATCTCTCGATAGTGAGATAGGTCCAATAAAAATCACGGTTCTATTACTATGGTTATTTAAAATAGTTTTTATGATTTCAAGATCTGTTCTTATATCGAGATGTCCTATAAAGGTAATGATATCGGATTTAATGTTTTCTAATTCTTTAGGTCTATCATAATACTTATTATTATCGAAAATTTGTAAATCAGCTGCATTTGGAAGATAATGAATATTTTCATTATATCTTTCATTGGCTTTTTTTAACATAAGTGATGTTGCCAAATTTAAATCTGTTTTATGCATCAATTCCGGTTCTAGCCACACACCATGTTTTTTTACATAAGCTGATTCTGAAATGTTATCAACAGTGTAATATATACTTTTTATTGGCTGTAAATGGTCATTATGGTCAAAAAAGGGGTTGAAAATATTTAAATAAATGAATTCTTTGAATTTAATGTCATACAGGAACTGATTGAGTGATTTAAAAATTATTTTTTCGTTTATCTGCTTTAATCTCTTATACAATAAACTTTTAGGTAAAAAATTTATTGGTAAAATAAAGGGGCTATAAAAAATAATTAAATTTTCATTGAGATTTTCTATCCTGTATCTGGAGTGACTATTTTTTAATATTGTAGAGCTGTTTCTTTTAAAAATATTCGAAAAATAATCTTTCCAGGTAACCGGCTTGTCAATATAAATAACTTTGTTTTTTTTACTAAAAGCCTTTGCTAGAGAAAAAGTGGTGGATGAATATTCTCCATCCCATTTTGAGAGTGCAAAAATTACTATATTACTCTTACTGATTTCCAATGATTTTTATAAATAAATGAACCGAATTACTCAATTAAATTAATTCGAATGAATAAATATTTTGAATGTAGTTTTAGTTAACATCTTCTAGTGGAATACCAATCATTTCTTCTAATGTTAATTTACTGTTTTTATAATCTCGTTCAGCCTGAAGAATAGTGATTTTCCTCTGATTCAAGTTGTTGAAACTTGTTGTATATCTATCATAAGTTTCTTCACCTTGTTCAAAGCTTTCTTCTACAATGGCATGATTAGTTTCAGCATTATCCATAGCAAGTCTTTGTATCTTGTAGATTTCTTCTTGTAAAAGATAGTTATTATACGCTTGTAGAACATTTCGCCTTACTAGCAATTTTGCTGCATTTAAATCATTTTCTGAAACTTCAATAAAAATTTGGTTTTGTTTGTTTTCCAATGGGTTCATAAATAAGTCACCTAAAGGAAAGGCTAAACTGAAATTATATCTAGGAAAAAATTGGGATCTGTTGACTAAGTCTCTTGAAGGGTCGATATTAAACTCGTTTAAATTTCCAGATATTCTTAAATTTTGCATCCATCTTCTTTTGGATAACTTTAAATCTATCTGTGAAATTCTTACTTGCTCTTTTTGATTATTGTTATTGGGATGGTTCTCCCATGCTATCTGTACTAATTTCTCAGAAAACTCTAAATCAGTACTATTTTTTGGTAGTATAACTCTATTATAGTCGATACTTTGAGCAAATGAACTTGATGTAATAATGAGTAAGCTTAAAGTAAAAAGTAATTTCATTTTTTTTGTGTTTAAGTAATATCTGTTTACCGCAAAAATATTAAATATATAATTATAATTATTATATATTTAAAATTATATATTTTTATTAGTTGCTCCCTAATGAATCGTCTATGTCTTTAAGTTGGATCATTAAGGCAAAAGTAGCCATTACCAATATATTAATTGGTTTTTGAAATAAAGCGTCTTGTGTATAATGAGCTACTGATAGGCCTAAAAATGGCACTATGTAAGCCATTGAATATATTTTTAGTTCAGGGTCTTTAATATAAAAATAGTTCCTTATTCCCTTAATTACAACAGCTGTATTTAAAGCCATAGTTAATAATAAACCTATCCAACCCATTTCTAAGGCAGTCCTTAAATAACCACTGTCTGGAGAATAAAATCCAGCTAATGGATGGCCCCCTGAATATTTTAAACCTTCATTTCCTGCAGTATTTAAACCGCCCCCAATCGGATGTGATTTAACATAACTTTGCAATCTAATTCTCTTAGCATCTCTAACGTGCATAGAAGCGTCTTCCGAAAATTCAAAGGTAGATCTCATCCGATTAATCGGACCGCTATAAAACGGGCCAATCATTAATATTGTAAAGATTGAAACTAACACAAAACTTGCTATTAGTATTTTAACATTTCTTAAATTTGCAATTATAAATAAAACTATTCCAACCAGAATCATTGCATAGGCAGTTCGGGTTCCTGAGAACGACATGCCAAAGAACATAATAAGGGCAGCGATTAAGTAGAGAGTTTTTTTCGAGAAGGTGCCAGGGCCAATAGCTAAAATTAATGATCCGGTACCACAAAATGCTAAAAATAACCCATAGGCTGAAGGATCTGATAAACTAGAAAAAATTCTAATATGACCCCATATATGATATAGTTCAAACCTAAGTGGATCGGCCGTCAGCCATTTATATTCAAAACCCCTAAGACCAAAATACTCTTGGATTATCCCATAAAATGCAATAAGTAAACCTACAATAACCCATAAGTTTGTGAAATATTTAATATTTTTTTTATTTTTAAAAAGATGGATGAAAATGTAGAAAAGTATAAATAAAATTAAAAATCGAGAAGCATCAAACCAGGCAATTATGCTTACTGCATTAGGGTTAGCTATTTGGAGTATAAAATACGAATAGAATACAAATTGTAAAATAACAATAGGCTCAGAGCTTTTCCATTGGAAACCTTCTTTGTTTTTTACCTTTATGACCATGGCAATGAAAGTGAGTAATATGATAAGATCATACACTATTCCATAAGGAATCATAACGCTTAATAACCTGCTTAATAATGAGAAAATGCAACCATAAAGAAAAACTAGGTACATCCCGATCTGAAAGTTAACCAAAGTTAAACTTATAAAAAACAAGGATACTATTCCTAAAATAAGGAGGGGCGCAATCAAATAGGTAGTATGCACCATCAAATAAGGTATTAATATTGCAGCCAATACCAAGAATATGAAAAGTAAAATTGTACTTTTATTAATTGACTTCATTTCTATTAATTAATAAAACTTATTTTAAGAAAAATTACAATGTAAATGAGAATTACATAACTAATGCATAAAAATAAATTAATATTTTTTGAAGTACTCTTTTCTATATGCTTTTCTCTTTTGGTTGTTTCTTTTTTCTTCATAATAGATCTTTAATAGCTGAATGCTTTATACTTATACCAGTAAAAAAAGAGTGAGAAAATGCTGTGAATGCTATGTTGAAATTTTTTTTTTTGTAATTCAAATTTAAGTTTTTTTACTTGGCTTTAATAAGGATTCATCGAAATTACTTGTTTTGTTTGAAAAATACTTATTAGAAATAATATTTTGTCCGTTATAAAAATTACTTAATTTTATATAATTATAGGCTTACTTATAAATTGATGAAGAAAAAAAGAATTTTACTAATAGCTATAGTCCTAATATTTTTAACAATACCCTTTATTTATATTGGTTATAGGTATGTGTATCCTAAAATGGTGGCTGAAGCTATTGTATCTAAGAAATACACTTCAATTATTCCACAGCGTTACCTTGACGATTTTAATCTAATTAGTGATACTATTAATAGTAAGATTTCTAAAGTAATGGTAATAACTGAAGATAAAGGTATTACAATCGAAGATTTACTTAAGGCAATAGATCAAATTAAAGAGAAGGATGTAAGGGATGCGCTAGAGGAGTTATATCAAACCGATTTGGAAACTGTTGAACAAGTCTATTTAATAGGAAGGAAGCATATAGATTTTGAGGCTTTTGACCCTGACCTTTTGAAATCTTCTTTTCTGGAACATGTGCAAATGCATCATATTGAAAGAGGGTTAAAATATATTAAGAGACATGATTTAGAGAATCAGTTAGATGCGGAAAGTGGAAGAAGAATAGCCAAGCAGATAATAATTCAGAAAAAAGATAAAATCATGAAAAAATCGGATGTGAAAGAATAAGCTTCAATAGAAGGCTATTCACAAATCATCACTTGAGAGAGTCTTATTCTATGGTTTCTTGTACAATATCCAGTTAGCTACCTCATTAATCAATAAAATCACGATTTGTGATATTATTTCATAATAAGTCTGATTCGTTCAATTATATTGATTTGTTATTAAACATTGATATTTTTCGGATCAATATTATTTAGAATGGCACCTGTTAATTTACCATTTAATGTTTCAAAGAATTCAATTGACTCTTTATCCATTTGTTTGATAGAAGATTCAGCAGAGAAAACAGGAATAACTTTATCTACATATCTTAATAGTTCTTTCGAATCTGAGTACTCGTTAAGAGAAGGGCCCTCCATTAAAATATAGTCAAAATTGAGAGATAATCCTTCAATTAAACTATTGAAATCCTTATTGTGAAAGATTTCTTCAGGTGAATCGTATCCACCTGAATTGCCAATAATAAAAATGTTCTTGTATTTAGTTGGAGTTACAAATTCAGTTTCATCTACTTTTGGATTTTCAATATTTGGATCATCATCTTTGTCAAATATTTTTAACTCATCAGCACCTCTTGATTTCTGATCAATATATTTTAGATTCTTTTTTGGTACTACTAACCATTTTGTTAAAGAGTTATTCTTAAAATTTGTATCAATAATTAGTACTCGTTTTTTTACAAGACTCAATACAAATGCTAATGAAAAAGTAAGAAATGTCTTTCCTTCCCCTTCATTTGGGCTTGTTATTAAAAATGTTTTACCACCTGAATTTTCTATTTCAAATCTAATTTTCCTCAAAAAATGCTTAAATAATTCCAGATTTTTATCCGAATGTTTTTTGCCAAATAGAGCAGGGAAGTTTAGTTTTTTAGTGTCGATTTTAATTAAAGTGCCTGCAAGAGGAAGGCCTACTTGTCTTTGATATTGCTCAACAGTTTTTATGCTGCTATCTAATACCTCAATTGCGATTACTGCAAAAATGGTGAGTCCTAAACTTGCAATACCTGCTAAAGCTATAATCAATATTCTTTTTGATGGCTCAGGGCTTGCTGGAGGCGATGCTTTATAAACTTGTCTGATGGTTCCTGAAGAAGCCATTAATTTATTTTGCGCCTCATTATATTTATTCACAGCCGATAAATATTCATCTGAGGCAACTTTAACGTCTCGTTCCAAAGTGTTTAAAATAGCTTCGTTGCTAGCATATCCTGACATGCTACCTCTTAGCCGATAGATCTTTTCGTTAACACTTCCAAGTCTGGATTGCTGCACCTGGATACTAATTTGAGCGTTTTTAATTTCTTCCTGTATTTCAGATGTTGTCATGCCGCTAGCTTGAGCAGAGCTTCCTCCTTTTTCCATCATACTAAGCTCCATTCTATATTGTTGTCTTAATAAGTTAAGCGAGTCAAGAAGATCAGCGTTATTAGTTCCATTACTAATAAAACGTGCATTCATAATATCAATTTTCTTTTTTAAATCGATGATTCTTTGGTTAGAAGTGGATCCTCTATCACTACCTCCCGTTTTATCAGCTAGAGTTGACTTTAAGTTTTCTAATTTTAGTCTTAGCCCATATATTTCATTATTTATTTCATCTCTCTGACTTTCCAACGCATAAACCTGGCTTAATTGAGTTTCACCTTGTGGTTGATTTGACACTAAGTTGTTACTCGATTTAAAGGCTTGTAAAGCTGAGGTTTTATCATCAAGCTCTTCTTTCTTTCGTTTTACTAATTCCTGAATAAATGTTACAGACTCGCTAGAAGATTCTTTCTTAGAAGTTACATAGTAACGTAATAGTTCTTCACAGTAAGTATTTACGGCATTAGCTGAAAATTCAGGATCTTGTGATATAAAAGATACATTAATGTAATCAGTATTCGGAATTCTTCTTATTTCAAAACTTTCATTAAATCTGCCAAATGTAAGGTTAAGTTCTTGTAATATATTTATAACTAATTGCGCATTTTCTTCATTAATATTTAATGTTTTTTGCTCTAATAATTTGTTCTCTAGTATTTTCTGTGTTACCTCGATCTGTTGTTCTGTAAATGATTTTAACGCATTTATTTCTTTTGCTTGAATTTTTTCTAACTTATTAGCAGCTATTCTATAGGTAACCATATTGAGTACCGTACCAGAATTCATTGTTGCTAAAAGGTTACTAAATTTAACATCAGCTTCCCTTAAGTTAAATTTTTCATCGGTGATATTTACTCCCTCATTTGTAGTAAAACCGGTGGCTATTTGTGTACTAGCCTTATAGGTAGGTTTTAAACTTTGAGTGAAGAAAAATGCTGCAATAATGGAAATAACTGGAATTAAAATAATAATCCATTTTTTTCTCCATAATACTCTTAAAAGGTATATAATATCCATTATCTTAAATTTTATCTTTAATTAAATTAAGTAAAACTATTCTGTTTTAAATTCTTCTAAATATAAACTCTAGTTGTTAAAGTTATAACCGAGAATTTTTATTGTTTTTATTATAATCACAAAACTACGGTGAAAAATTCTAATTCAAATAATATTTTTTATTTGATTCTGAAACGATAATTTATGTTATAGTTTAAATCAATTTTAAGTATTAATATAATTCATTTATTTACTAATGCTAATTTTTTACCTTTTTGATTCATTTCATATTTCTCATAAAAGAACAGAATAATATAAACTAATATTATAAATGCAAATGGTACAATTAAGTTAAATGTATAATCTTTAGTTTCTGTATATATTAAATTCAAGATTATATTCCCAATAGTAAAAGCACTTAATGAATTCCGGCCAAATACTAATAAATGCTTGGTCCAAGGTTTCAACTTAATGCCTAAAGGGATTATAGTGGAAAAAATTAAAACCAGTATAATGGCAAGACTTAGCGACACTAAATAGTAAAGAGGATGGTTATTATTTCTAAATTCATTAGAGAAATAATTTTCGACAAATTCATTCCAAGGAATAAATAATAAATATATAGTTATTGCTATTGATAAAACAGACAATAAAATTAGGTTCATTTTAGGGAATTTCCATTTATTTTTAAAATCAATAAAGTTGGCAGAGAGCATCCCTATTGAAACAATGGAAAGAGAGTGCAATACACTTGGTCCACCACTATTTCCAATTCCAAACATAGATGAAGTAAAGTTATTTATATTACCATTTGCTACATGTATTTGACTTGTGATTGGATGAAATACCCAATATGAACAACATAATACAACAATTGGCCATATTCCCCACTTCTTTCTAAGCATTAGTAAAGGCATAGCCATAATGATTAAAACACAATATATTTTAAGGATATTTCCATAATGATTATTGACAACAAAAAAAGAGGAGCCTAATAGTCCTCTAATAGTTAAATAGCCACCTATCAAACCTGCTAAGGAGGTGAGCATAAAGCCTAAATAACATTGTAAGCTTCTTTTTACAAGTTGTGGCCTTATCGAAGCTAAACCTTTCTCTCTTAATCTTTTGAGGTAAACCAATTCTAACATCATACCAAATAAAAAGAGAAAAGTGGGGGTAGCTGAACTGGCAAAGAGTTTTATAATTGCATATTGCTCAAAAGGATAGTTGGACCAAATGTTAAAATCATTCAGGGAGTGATCAAACAGCGCTAAAAAAATTGCATAACTTCTGGCAAAATCTACAAAATATACTCTTTCTTTCATTAATATTTACTATTGTAATTTATTGTAAATCTACAAATTAATATATTTTTAATCTAATTGGATATTTAGTTTTTCGATAAAGAGATTGAAAATTTACGAAGCTCATTTTAAAAAAACACTATCGAATAACGTTAAAAAGGTATAAAAAGCAATTCTTTTTAGTGGTTCTCAGTTATTTAAAAAAGCTAAATCTTACCTGAAAAGCGATTTCGTTAGAAGGATCCTGACTGGCAATGGTTACTCCCTCATATTGTATTCTGCTCGAAGAAACCCCATTTTTCTGCATCTCTGCCGCGATAAATGAAGCGATCTCAGAGGCATCCACTACCATTTTTTCAGTACTCATGCTCTGTAATACATTTATTTTTATGCCCATTTTTACTTCCGGATTCTCCTGAAATTTATTAGCTAAAAAATAAATTAGCTCTCGTGCTACATTATTCTCTGCAATGCTGGCGTTGGCTTTAATTTCGATGGATGGTAAAATATTAAAGCCGAATAGGTTTTTAATATCTTTTTGCGCTAAATAATTTCTTTGACTAATGGTATTAGCATCTGTCACCTGCATCACTCTGGCTCTTTGTGCTTCTACTTTCCCCAACCTTACCTCATAAATATCGGCTAATTCACCTGTTCTGTTGCTACTGAAAAAGGCCATGCTATCGCCATATTGGCTATAGTAGCCATCAAAGGCATCAGAATTAACTTTGTCCCCCATGTTCTTGGGTTTGCTCCAAACTGTCCAGCTATTATAAAGTCTTTCCGCCATAAAAATATCCATATCACCGAAGCCACCATGCCCTTTACTGGCAAAATAAAGTGTTTTTTTGTCTTTGGAGAGAAAAGGTGAAATTTCTGATGCGCTGGTGTTTATGGTGGATCCTAAATTAACCGGCTTGTCCCATTTCCCGTTGCTATTTTTTAAAACCACATATAAATCTTCCTCCCCCAGGCTATTGTCTGCACGCATGGCAATTAATATTACCTCATAGTCTGGGCTCACATACAGGCCCTGGTACCCTGTATTAGGAATGCCTGGAATGTTAAGTGTCTCGGGCTCGGTCCAGGAGCCATTTACCTTTTTAACAAATTGGATACCTTTTTCAGGGCTTTTAGGATGGTTCAGATAAAGTAGTTCCTGACTGGATCGTGTGCCAACAATGAAATTGTTTCTTTTGTCGTTCCAACCGTTTAATTGATTAGTTGCCGGTAGCCATGTTTTTTTTGAGGGATCATAAATACTCATCCATATATCAGATCCGCTGTATAAACCTCCTTTATTATCTTCGTGAAAGATACGGGCGAAAAATAAGCTATCACCGGTTTCGCTCAACATCGGGAGTATTTCCTCTGCTTCAGAATTGATTCCTCTGTCCATTTTCGTGACAGATTTCACAATAGTCTGACCCACAGCTGAAGTAATACCACCTGCAAAGCAAATAGAGAAAATAAATGTCAGAATATTCTTTACCATGTAAAAGGTGTACT
This sequence comes from Cytophagales bacterium, assembly GCA_038258905.1. Lineage (GTDB taxonomy): Bacteria > Bacteroidota > Bacteroidia > Cytophagales > Cyclobacteriaceae > Marivirga. The sequence goes on along the minus strand of JBBSPJ010000111.1, from coordinate 2,294 downwards.
CGCGTTTTTATTATTAAATAAGTAACTTATACTTACTTCGTGTACGCCATTGGCGAATTCCTGGATGAAACCAGTGTAATAATCGTAAGAATAATGCAAAAATATATCACCGGGGATATTAAATCCTAATAAAGCCGACCATTTCAACTCATTTTGCATACCGGCACCCGCATAAATTAGCTCTTTATATTTAATTCTTAATGTGCCTTTATATTGTGTGCCGAAGGTAGAAAAATAATTAATTTCTGCATTAGGTAATAAGGTAAAGTCAGGGTGGACCCTCCATTTGTAGCCTACTAAAAAATTGAATGTCTGTCCGTCTTTTAAGTATTCCAGTATCTCATTATTTTGTAATTCAGTGATAAAAAGTGATCGGGCTGTAAAGGTGAAGTATAAATCATTGCTATATAGGGCAGTTCCGATATCCATTTGTAAATTTGATTGTGCACCGGCTGAAGAATTAATGATTTGTTGATAAAAGCTATCGTTGATTTCATCTCTCACTGTTAAATTATCAAAACCAATCATGTTTTGCTGAAATTTTAGTGCACTCCCCAGACTCAAATTGAATTGATCTGATACCGGCAAGTGATAAGCATAAAACGCTTTTACCTCTGTCCTGTCAAGCGGACCAATTTTAATTTTATTCAGTTGCAGGCCCACTCCCTGCTTCCGCCTAGCTTTTTTAGAATTATATATTTCTTCCACTTTATCCTGGTTACTCAATTTAAAACCTGAACTGCCCGCATCTTCTCCAATTCTTTTTTTAATCGGATAGAAAACACCCACTTGATAATACCCTGATTCATTACCATAACTATTGAGTGCTTGCCTGTACATTAAATCTGCCGATAATTTATCTTGCACCCCTGCTAAACCGGGATGCTGCCATTCCACGGCATGAAAAATCTGAGTTCTTGATAGTAAATCCTGGCCTTGAAGATTACCTGCAGTTAATACAATTGCAGTGACAATTAGGGCAAATTGAATATTATGGAAATTGATATTTTTCATTTTAGTATTTTCTTCACTATGTCTTCGCAATTTTTAAATCTCTACCTTAGTAATTTATTTTAGGATAGTAACGGTTCCTTCGTATTGTCTCCTACCATTATTTAAGTTGATTAAATAAAAGTAAGTTTTTGCGGGTAAAGGCTCACCTTTATAGGTACCATCCCATTCGCAATCATTGGTTTCACATCTGTAAACTTCTATGCCTTCGCTATTATAAATCCTGATCATTACTTGCTCAAATGCTTCAAGATTCACGAAATCCCATGTGTCATTTACGCCATTATCATCGGGGGTAAATGCATTTACTATATCCAATTCAGGTAAAATGCTTGTTACTTCCAGCTGTCTGGTAACTGTTTCGCTCGTCATGCTACTATCACTTACCATAAACCCAACGCTTTTTGGGTCGGTGTTGGTAGTTAATGGATTGATGTTTTGGTAGGTAACAGTTCTCAAAGCATTCTCATAGGCTGATTTCGAGGCAGTCCCTTCAAGTAATAAGGTGCCTGTACTATTATTAAAATTTTCAGTAATAGTTGAATTAACACCCAATACTATGGCTAAACGATCTTCTTCCGGATCATAATTTTCCAATATTTGTATCACAGCACTTTTGATATTTTCATTATCCACATCTGTCACAGTAATGGTATTGGTAATGTTGATAGGGGCAGCACCTTGAATATATTCAAGGACTGTGGTTTCAATACTCGTTAAAATAGGAGCGTCATTTACTGTGTCAATTTCTAAAGTGATAGTTGCAAATTCTGAAAATGCAAAGCCGTCACCTGCAGCCCATTGTAGGTTGATTGTGCCAAAAAAGTTAGCAGGAGGAGTATAAGTGATATTCGGAGTAGCTGTATAGTCTAATTCTTCTCCAGTTTCCACCGTAACTCCATTTCTTTGTATAGAACCTCTATTCCAGGTAAATTTCAGTGCTTCAATTTCATCGCCATCTGCATCATTAAATGCAGCATCAAATTCTGCTCTGGTAAATTGATGTGGTACATCTTCTTGCATTTGAATGGTGAAATTAGATACAAACGGGGCCTGATTGATGCTAATTACAAAACTTTGAGCTGCTGTAGCGCCTTCTAAATCGCTTACCTCAATTGTTATATTTTCATTGGTGGCTGTTGGTGGTGCCTGTCCTTGTAATACCGCTGTTCCGTCACCATTATCTGTTAAAACTAACCATGACGGGCCAACTGTTTTTAAAATGCTTAACTCATCGCCTGGATCTGCATCAATGGTAACAATCTCATACCTGTAATTTTCTT
>JBBSPJ010000110.1:0-11591 GCA_038258905.1 Cytophagales bacterium | reverse complement strand
TAAACTCCATAGCGGGTATTGAAAGGTGGCCGGTTTATTTTTCTCAAAAAAGAAATGCCCCACCCATGCAAAGCCATATCCTGTAACTGGAATTAACCATAAACCCCACCATGTTTGAGTGAGTAATGCCCAGGCTAAAATCACAAAAATTAATGCAGTACCAACAAAATGTAACTTTCTGCAAGTTGAATCCTTATGTTCTGTAAGGTAATAAGGGTAAAATTCCTTGAAACTTTTATATACTCTTTCTACCATAACAATTATTCGCATTTAATGAATTGAAGTCAATGATTTAAGGTTTCTCCTTTAATAAATCTCTGATTTCCGATAAAAGTTCAATATCTCTTGGTGTTGGCACCTCCACTACTTCAACCACATCAGCTTTACGCTTTAGTTTGTTAAATACCCTAACAACCAAGAAAATGCAAAAAGCAATAATTAAGAAATCAATAGCAATTTGTATAAAACTGCCATAGCTGATAGCCACAAGTTCCTGAGTAACCACCCCCGCACCATCCTTTACTTCTTCTTTTAAAATAAAACTTAAATTAGTAAAATTGATATCACCGGTAAAAAGACTTAAAACAGGCATAAAAATATCCTTCACAAAGGAGCTTACTACCTTGGTAAAGGCTGTGCCAATAATTATACCCACTGCCATATCAAAGACATTTCCTTTAATGGCAAATTCCTTAAATTCTTTAAAAATTTTCATACCGATTTTTCATCCTAAAGTACAATGAATAATCTAAATAAGATAGATTTAATAAGAAATTAATCTGGAAGACTTTAAAAAATCGAAATAAAAAAAGCCTCATAACTGAGGCTTTAGTACTGTTTGTTAATATTTTTCTTTAATCTAAAAATTCTACTGGAATACTCACCATTGTTTGGGCCCATATCATTTGAAGACTTATTTCACCACCTGATTGGTCAAATCTAATGGTGAACGGCTCGTAATTTTCATCAGCTTCCATTGCAGGTACTTCAAACCTAATCAAATCTAGTTCCTCGTCATACTTATATGCCCCCCATTGTCCCAGATCCTTATTAAGAATAACAATCCAGTTTTTAGCATTTGGAATAGTAAATATGGTATAAGTACCTGCAGGTATTTCCTTACCTGCCAGCTTTAAATTTTTCGTAGTTGTAATTTCAGTGGCTTCGTTAGCTCCTGTTCTCCAAACTTCACCTAATGGAGCTAATTCAGAGGCCTCTTTGAAAGCCTCTCTTCCTCTTAAATGTGGTCGGCTATAAGTAACCTTCACATATGCATCTTCAAATTTGTAAGTCACTAATCCTAATGGACTTGGCTTCTGTTTAAGGGCATCTTGTGCCATTAGTTCCATACCAGAAATCAAACTGACGAAGCAAACTAATAATAATGTTTTCAATATATTTTTCATATTTACCTGTTGTTAATAATTTTTAAAAGCAATTTACAGTTTTTCATGAACTACTACCAAGTATCCCTTATATTTGTTTATGCAAAAACCTCAATTTGACGATATTTTCATGGAACTGGCAGTCAATTTGGCTAAGCGATCTCATTGTATAAAACGCCATGTGGGTGCAGTTCTTACAAAAGACACTCGAATTATTTCCATTGGATACAATGGCCCGCCGGCTGGCACTCACAATTGTGATGAAGAATTCCCTGAAAAAGGATGTGGAAGCGATTCTAAAGGAAGCTGTATGCTGGCTATACATGCAGAGCAAAATGCTATTATGTATGCGGTGAAAAATAAAGCCTCGGTGGAAGATTCAACACTCTATGTTACTTTATCCCCCTGCCTCTCTTGTGCTCGTATTATTTTTAGTATGGGTATTAAAAAAGTTATTTATCTTAATTCCTATGCAGAATACAAGGGTTTAGCAAATGATGAAGGCTTAGATTTTTTACAAAAATTTGGTGTTAAAATAGAGAAATACAAAGGTAGCTTAGAAAATGTCACTCATATGATTTAAAATATAATATTATGAAAAATCATTTTACAAAATATTTAGGCATACTATTTATAAGTGCACTAAGCCTTACTTTATCATGTAAGAAGGATGCTGAGCAAGTTGAAACAGACCCTACAACATTAATAATTGGTGAATGGTCAATTAGCAATTATGAGCCTAACATCACCATCAATGGGGTTAATTTAGAGGCGATCCCTCCCCAATTATTAGGTTTATCTGAGATTGAAAATCAACTTTTAACTCTTTTCTTGAGTCCTGGCTCATCTAGCCTATTGGAGGAAATTACGATAGAATTTAAATCGGGCGGTATGCTAGGTATCAAAAGTGAAGAATTCTCCGAAAACAATTTGAATTATGAACTAATAAATGAGAATCAATTGGTGATTGCAATAGAGGACCAAGAGGACATTATACTTGAAATAATTGAGTTAACTTCTACAAATATGGAAATTCTTACTAGACAACAATTACTAATAGATTTAACAGAAAATGGTCAGAATGAAGTATTAGAGGCTACTTTGAGGATAGTACTCACAAAGAAAAATTAATTAGGACTCGCTTAAAAACAGCTGAATTTTAAAAAATATCTGTTAAATATTTACAGGTAATAATTTAAAACCTTTTTCAGCAAGTGCCTGCTTTTTTTGTCTAATACTTCATGTATTTGGTATTTTCATTTCAGCAGAAAGAACTGGCAGATTTAAAGGAGATGTTACAGATGAAAAAGTAATTGGTATGTTACATTAGGTCTTACTAAATAAAATTCACTTCAGGGCTTAGTTGCACTCCAAAAATATCAGAAACCGAATCCTGAATTTTATTTGCTAATGCCTCAATAGCCTCCCCTGATCCCGTACCCAAATTTACTAGCACTAAGGCTTGTTTTGCATGTACTCCTACCCCATTCTCTTTATGCCCTTTCCAACCAGCCTTTTCTATTAGCCACCCTGCAGCCAATTTTACTTCATCATCATTTAATACATAACCAGGAATTTCAGGGTGTTTTAAACGCAGCTCTTCAAATTTTTCCGTGCTAACCACCGGATTTTTAAAGAAACTACCTGAGTTGCCAATCAATTTCGGGTCTGGTAACTTAGATTGTCTGATAGCTATTACCGCGTTACTTACATCTTTTATTGTGGGTTTAAGAATACTCTTTTGAGCTAAGGTTTCACGAATCGCACCATATGTCATATCTAATTGATGTTTAGCTTCAGGCACTAATTTAAAAGTAACGGAATTGATAAAATATTTACCTTTTAACTTCTTCTTGAACACACTTTCCCTATAACCAAACTGGCAATCCGCGTTCTTAAATATCTCAATATTGCCAGTTTCCAGATTTACCGCTTCCAACGAATGAAATGTATCTTTAATCTCCACCCCATAGGCCCCAATATTCTGCATAGGTGCCGCACCTACAGTTCCTGGAATTAATGATAAGTTTTCTATACCTCCCAGATTTTGATTAATGCTATAGATAACGAAATCGTGCCAATTTACACCCCCTCCTACCTCTACAAGTACCTCCGATTCAGATTCACTTATTTTTTTAATGCCTTGAACATTATTTAAAATTACTAATCCATGAAAATTGTTTCTTAATAGTATATTGCTGCCACCACCAAGAATAAAATGAGGTTTTTCAACCCACAATTCCGAATTAATAAGTTCTTTTAATTCTTCTACCTCCCTAATTTCCACAAAAAAGCTTGCTTTGGACTCAAAGCCAAAGGTATTATAAGGTTTTAAAGAAACGGATTCCTGAATTTTTAACATTTAACATTTTACTTAAAAAGCAATATTAAGGCTTCTGTGTGAAAATACCTTTTAAACTAAGGATAAAATACGATACAAAAATCATTCGAAATTGATTTTTATTTATCTAACTAATTTATTAGTTTTAAAGATGATCAATCAAATTAAATCTACCTTTCTGTATTCAACTTTATTATACCTTCTATTTCTAACAGGTTGCACAGATCATAGACAAAAAGGTGCTGAATTATTTGCTGAAGCTGAATACACAGAAGCCTTATGGCACTTTCAAAAAATATTAAAAATGGATCCCCGTGATGCTATGATGCACTACCATGTAGCGCGATGTTATGAAGAAATAGGTAATTTTGACCTATCAATTTTATCGTTTAGTAAAAGCATTGAGCATAATTTTAAATTTCAAGAAGCTTATACCGGCCGGGCAAGATGTAATTTTAAATTAAAAAAATATAACCTTGCTATAATTGATTTCAGCAATGCATTAAATTTAGATAAGAAAGATGAAGAGTCATTATTTTTAAGAGGATTAAGCTACATGAAGGATTCTGTCTATAAAGAAGCTCAAAGGGATTTTATTAAACTGATTGAACTTAACCCTAAACACCACAAAGGTCGTTTCAATAGAGCTGTAAATTACGCCATACAGGGAAACGAATTATTTGCCTTGTCTGATTTTAATTATTTAATAAGAAACGCACAATTGTTACAGCATAGCCACTTCAACAGAGGTATTATCTACCAACATAAGAATTTGTTAAGTAATGCTATTCATGATTATACTACTGCTATCAATATTGGCTTAATAAATGAAAACATTATTAGCAGGAGAGCTGAATGTTTTATTCTAATAAAACAGTTAAGCAAAGCATGCGAAGATTATAAAGCTTTGGAAAAATTTAACCCCACTGTAGCTGAGCTAAAAAGAAAAGAATATTGCCAGGGAATGTGATCTGATTATTTATCCAATTGATGAAAGGAACTATCAATTTTCTCTTCGGCACCTTTTAATTTTGATTTACAGATTTTTAGAAGTTCCATAGATTCGTCTACCATAGATGTTAGCTGATCTATCGGAATATCTTCGTTATCGATTTTGTACAAAAGGTTATCAAGTGACTTTCTTGCTTCCTCGTATCCTATTTCTTTCTTCTTAGCCATAACACTATATACTGTTAAATGAAAAAGATGTTTTAATAAATAAACACCAATGTATTAATGATAAGCTTAACTCATCTATTTTAATATTAAAAAGATTGTTTCACTTATATGTTTAAAAATAAGCTATTTAAGATTTAAGTCTTCTTTATTTAGGGATTAAAAAAAGATTTATATCCACAAATCTATAACCCTAATCTATCTTAATATCCCATTCATCATTTAAAATACTTATTGTATGATGGGCCGTTAAATCAAACTGACATGGTACAACAGATACAAAGTTATTTGCAATAGCCCACTCATCATTATCTTCTCCTTTATCGAAGTTAACGAAATTTCCCACCATCCAAAAATACCTTCTCCCATTTGGGTCATATCGTTGGTCAAATTCCTCCTGCCACTTTGCTCTTGCCTGCCTGCAAATTTTCACTCCTTTTAAGGCTTCGTTTCTTTTGGGCGGAAAATTCACATTTAAGGTAGTATATTTAGGCAACCCTGTTTTTAAAACCTGCTCTGAGATGGCTTTTACGTAATCTAAAGCATGAGTGAAATCGGCATCATGTCCATAGTCGCACAAAGAAAACCCAATTGAGGGGGTTCCTTCAATGGCGCCTTCAATAGCAGCCGACATGGTTCCAGAATATAAAACAGAAATAGATGTGTTGCTACCGTGGTTAATTCCACTTACAATTAAATCTGGCTTTCTGTCTTTTAATACATGATTTTTTGCCAATTTTACACAATCTGCAGGGGTTCCGGAGCATTCATAAGCTTGCACATCAGGACCAAAAACATCTACTTTTTCCAGTCTTAAAGTATTTCCAATAGTAATAGCATGCCCCATCCCTGATTGTGGGCTATCAGGAGCCACTACTACCACTTCTCCTAGTTGCTTTACTGTTTCTACTAAATGACGAATGCCTTTACTGGTTATTCCATCATCATTAGAAACTAAAATCAAAGGTTTTTTCATTTATTAATTTTGAACTAATTCGTTATAATAATTTACTATTCTTACTAAATCCTGTTGCCTATCAACCTTTAGCTTTCCTCTTCTCATAAACTTCATTACCTCATCTTCATGGTTTCCAAAATAATCCATCAAATCTTTTTTCTTTTCAGAATATAAGGAGATATCACCGTTATCTGCTAAAAAATAATAATCATAGGTAAGAATCTCTCTAGAAAAATTAGAATTCATTGGCCTGTACATTGGGCTACCAAACCTATTCATGCTTTCAATTACTACATATTCCCGCGCCATTAAAGTTAGCCTCCCTTCTGCAAGAATCTCGAAAAACACCGGTACATTCATTGACCCCTTAAGGCGGTAAGGTATAGAATATACATATCTATACCTTTTAAAATACTGGCAATGAAAACCCAAAAAAAGTATATTTTGAGATGAAAAAGTTTTGAGTTTATTATCGATTGATATTTGTACGAGGTTTGTTTTAAAATCATAATTCAAAGAACCTCTTAATGTATCTCCGTTTTCTAAAACTAACTTACCAGGATGCCAAATTTGATTAGGTAAATCCTGAGTAAAAGCCTCAGCCGATAAAAAAAACAACGATATAATAAGAAATAATACTTTCAAATTATTTCTTATTAAGTATGGTATGACCCATTTTATCTCTTTTGGTGCGTAAATAGTTTTCATTGTGCTTGTTAGGTGGAATCTCTAAAGCAACATTCTCCACAATTTCCAAGCCATAACCTAATAACCCAGCTCTTTTAGTCGGATTATTTGAGATTAACTTAATTTTACTTACCCCAAGCTTTCTCAAAATCTGAGCTCCTACTCCATAATCGCGCTCATCCATTTTAAAGCCTAGATGAATATTAGCCTCAACGGTGTCCATTCCTTCCTCTTGTAGTTTGTATGCCTTAAGCTTGTTTAATAAACCAATGCCCCTACCTTCCTGATTCATATAAACTACCACTCCTTTGCCTTCATTTTCAATCATTTCCATGGCTTGGTGTAATTGCGGACCGCAGTCGCACCTACAAGATCCAAAAATATCTCCTGTAATACAAGAGGAATGTACGCGTACTAGAACCGGCTCATCCTTTTCCCATTTACCTTTAATCAAGGCAAGGTGGTTTTCACTTGAGGTAGTTTGCTCAAAAGCAACCAATCGGAAATCTCCAAAATCGGTAGGCATTTCAACCTCAATTTTTTCTTCCACTAAAGATTCAACATTTAATCTATACTCAATCAAATCTTTAATAGTTACCAATTTAAGATTGAATTTATCTGCCACTAATCTTAAATCCGGAAGTCTAGCCATGCTACCATCCTCATTCATGATTTCCACCAAAACCCCTCCTGGCCTAAACCCTGCAAGTCTTGAAAAATCTACCGCTGCTTCAGTATGGCCAGTTCTTCTCAATACCCCACCTTTCCTTGCTTTTAAAGGGAAGATATGACCTGGCTTACCCATTTCTTCCGGTTTAGTATTAGGGTTTACTAATGCCTGAATGGTTTTAGAACGATCGCTGGCTGATATACCTGTGGTGGTACCGTAACCGATTAAATCTACAGAAACTGTAAATGGCGTTTCAAATTGAGCGGTATTTTTACCCACCATTAATTCTAAACCAAGTTCCTCACATCTATCTTCGGTGATAGAAGCACAAATAAGACCACGACCATGTTTGGACATGAAGTTTATTATTTCAGGAGTTACTTTTTCAGCAGCACAAATGAAATCCCCTTCGTTCTCTCGATCTTCATCATCTACTACAATAATAATTTCACCGTTTTTTATGGCCTGAATGGCTTCTTCAATGGTATCTAACTTAGTTTTTTCTGATGTCATATAATTCGCACGAGTAATAAAAACACAAAGGTAGTTATAAAATTTTAGCTGATTAACTACTTGTTAATTTAAAGGTAACGAATGAGCTAATTGAGTGTTTAAAATTTCATTAACTAGATCTATGAAATCGATTTAGTATAATTTAAATACACAGAAATATATTAAAAAAAATTAATTAGAATTGTATTATTTCACTACCACCATTCCTAACAAATTTCCAATCTCCAATTTAGCCTGATTAAGCACCATTTGATACTGCAATAATTTGCTTTCTTCCTCTGGTGATTGTGCTTCCTTTAGCTTTTGCATGTTTTTGTCTAATAAGTGCAAAATTGACCTGTGTTTTAACCTTAAAACATGTATGTAAAGAGAATCATTTAAAATTTGCTTTTCATGTACTGTGTAAATCTGAAATTTGTTTTCCCAGTTTTCACTCAATGTATATCTATCTGTAAATAGCGAAAAAATAGCTTTTCTTACTTCTTCTGATCCGTTTTTTATAAAATACGCCTCATTTAATACTTTCCCTTCTTTTAAATGTGTTTTAAAATCCAGTAAAATTTCTGCATAAACAGGGTGTACAAATTCTGCATCATTTAATTCCTGCAAAAGGTAATCGATCACCTTGGTGTTTTCCGCAATTGGCAAATCACCATAGCTTAATAAAAGCCTCACACTTTCTTTTTCTTGTATAGCTGCTACCTCAAATGGAGAGTACTTTTTTTGTATTTGTTCAGGAGCATGGCTAAAACTTTCAGTTAATTGATTAGCCTGCCTTTGGGTAATATCACCCTTTACCTGTTTCTCCCTTAATAATATTTTATTTTGCTCTGTTATGAGAATTGCCTCATCAATTTCAAGCATATCACTACATTCCTTAATATATATTGCCCTTTTAACAGGGTCAGGAATTTTAGCGATGGATCTTACAATATCCTGTATGGTTTCAGCTTTTCGGATAGGATCTTTTTTGGTTTCCTGTAATAGTAAATCCGACTTAAACCGTATAAAGTCCTTGGAATTATCTTCTAAATAAGACTTGAAAGCTTCTTCCCCCATTTTTTGGGAATAGCTATCAGGATCTTCTCCATCAGGGAATAGGACGACTTTCACATTTAATCCACCTTCCAGTATGAGGTCAATGCCCCGCAAAGAAGCCTTTATACCGGCCGAGTCACCATCAAAGAGTACCGTTATGTTTTCAGTGTACCTTCCAATTAATTTAATTTGTCCGCTGGTTAGGGAAGTGCCTGATGATGCCACTACATTTTTAACACCTGATTGATGTAATGAAATCACATCTGTATAACCTTCTACCAAGTAGCAATTCTCGAGCGTTCGCATATGCTGCTTTGCTTGAGAAATACCATAAAGCACATCACTTTTATGGTATACTTCTGTTTCGGGTGAATTAATATACTTAGGTTGCTTTTTGTCATTAATCAGAATTCTGGCGCCAAAAGCAATGGGTTTGCCTGCAACGGAATGAATAGGGAATATAACCCTGTTACGAAATCGATCGTAGGTTTTGTCTTCTTTTTTAATAATTAGGCCGGCCTTATCCAGCAATTCTTCAGAATGACCCGCTGCTTTGGCTGCTTTTAATAATCCATCCCATTGATCCAATGAATAACCTAAATCAAACTCTTCTATGGTATTATTAGAAAAGCCTCTTTCTTTAAAATAACTCAGACCGATGGATTTACCCTCCTCATGCTTATGCAAAAGGTTCTTAAAATATTCGGATGCAAAGTTTAAAATGATAAAAAGACTCTCCCTCTCATTATATTTAACCTGATCTTCCGGCAATAATTGATCTTCTTCTATCTCTATGCCATACTTTTCAGCCAATTGTTTGATAGCCTCAGGAAAACTTAAACCTTCGAGGTCCATAATAAACTGGATGGCATCACCTGCTTTTCCACACCCAAAGCATTTATAAATTCCTTTGTTGGGAGAAACAGAAAACGAGGGCGATTTTTCCTCGTGGAAAGGACAACAAGCCCATAAATTCTGACCCTTCTTTTTTAAAGGCACAAAATCTGAAACCACCTCCTCTATTTCGGCTCTTTCCTGTACTGCACGTATGGTATTTTGACTTAAATTCACTGAAACACGATATTTTTTTTCTTTCAAATCAAGCCAGACACAACTAATTTGCAACTAACATTGTTAGCTACATTGAATAAGTTTAACTTGCACGGCAAATAGCAAAAGTAGTTTTTTTTAAGCACATTATTTATGGCGATTACACAAGATAGTATAATAAAAGCATTGAGTAAAGTTCAGGATCCTGATCTGAAAAAAGATTTGGTGACTTTAAATATGATCAAGGACATAAGCATAGATGGAAATGCCATCCATTTTACAGTAGTTTTAACTACACCTGCCTGTCCTTTGAAAGAAATTATTAAAAACGATTGTATAGATGCAATTCACAAAAATGTTTCTGCTGATGTTCAGGTTTTTCCAAATATGACTTCAGATGTTACTTCTACAAGAAATACAGCCCCATTATTACCTAATGTAAAAAATATAATTGCTATTGCATCTGGTAAGGGTGGCGTAGGTAAATCGACAGTTTCAGCTAATTTAGCTGTTTCATTGGCTCAATCAGGGGCAAAAGTTGGCTTAATTGATGCGGATATTTTCGGACCCTCAATACCTACTATGTTCAATTGCGAACATGAGCAACCTGAAGTAAAAGAAGTAAATGGAAAAAACATTATCATGCCAATTGAACAATATGGCATCAAACTAATATCAATTGGGTTTTTAACACCACCTGATAATGCTGTGGTTTGGAGGGGACCTATGGCGAGTTCGGCTCTTAAGCAATTTATTGGGGATACAGATTGGGGTGACTTAGACTATTTATTAATTGATTTACCTCCCGGTACAAGTGATATACACCTTACAATGGTGCAAACTATACCTGTTACAGGAGCAGTTATTGTAACTACTCCCCAAAAAGTGGCATTGGCTGATGCACAAAAAGCTATTAGCATGTTTAAGCAACCTCAAATAAATGTACCTATTTTAGGTTTAGTTGAAAACATGGCTTATTTTTCTCCTGCTGAATTGCCTGACAATAAATATTTTATATTTGGTGAAGGCGGAGGTTTAAAATTAAGTGAAAGATATGACATCCCTTTTCTTGGCCAAATGCCTTTAGTTCAATCCATAAGAGAAAGTGGTGATAGTGGTTTTCCTTCTGCTATGAAAGATGACGTAACTGCAGAGGCATTTAAAGATTTATCGCAGAAATTAGCAAGACAAGTAGCCATTAGAAATGCAAATATGGCTGGGACAGCAAAAGTAGAAATGGTTAATTAAATTTTTTATGGAAATTTTAGAGAGAGTTGAAAAAGCATTAGATTCTATTAGGCCGTATTTAGAAGCGGATGGTGGAAATGTGAGAGTTGTAGATATAAATGAAGGTGTTTTAAGGCTTGAATTATTAGGTGCTTGCGGAACTTGCCCTATGTCCACAATGACTTTAAAAGCAGGTGTAGAAGAAGCAATAAAAAAATCCGTACCTGAAATTAATTCCGTTGAAGCTATAAATATTACAACTTCAGACGATCCTAATGCGAAGTTGCCAGAGACTATGCGTTAATAATCTATTGGATTTATTAAAATTTTAAGTCCCAAACAAAATATTAACTTATATTATATATTATTTATTAAATATTCTTTTTAAATTTATAACCAATTCTAGAAATATAACTATAGATTTAAATTTTCATTTTAATATTTCAACATGATAAGAATGCCCCATTTCATCATTTTTTCAAAAATACTGTGGGGTATTTTTATTATACATTTCTTAAATCCTTTTTCAGTAATTGCGCAAAGATG
>JBBSPJ010000109.1:0-11591 GCA_038258905.1 Cytophagales bacterium | reverse complement strand
TATTCTATCCATTGAACTACGGTGCCAGATATGAAATATAATACAACTTGCCTTATACTTCTAAAATACAAAGCTAAATTAGTAATAGGTGTTTTTCAAATAATTTGGAAATATAGTAAAATGTTTAGCTTCCACTAATTTTCTTAATTTATCTCTTAGTTCTTCGATGTTTTCCTTATTAGCTGCTGATATAAATACTACATCATTTTGTTCTTTATTGAGGTAAGTACTTTTTAACTGAGCTATCTTTTCTTTTATAGTTAAGTCTTCCTCCTCTTCCAGTAAGTCCACTTTGTTGAATACCAACAGGGTTGGTTTGTCTCCGGCTTTAATATCTTTCAAAGTATTATTCACCACACTAATATGATCATCTAAGGAAGGATGGCTCACATCTACCACATGAATCAGTACATCTGCCTCCCTTATTTCATCTAAAGTAGATTTAAACGACTCAATTAGGTGGGTAGGCAATTTCCTTATGAAACCAACAGTATCGGAAAGCAGAAAAGGAATATCATCAAAATTCACTTTTCGCACAGTGGAATCCACCGTAGCAAACAATTTATTCTCCGCTAAAATATCTGATTTGGACAGTAGAGTCATAAGCGTAGACTTACCCACGTTGGTATACCCTACAATGGCCACACGCACAATCTTACCTCTCGATTTGCGTTGGGTCATATTCTGCTTATCTATTTTCTCCAGCTTTTTCTTTAGTACGTCTATTGTATTGCGAATAATACGCCTATCCGTTTCAATCTCTTTCTCACCTGCACCCCCACGTGTTCCGGTACCCCCACGCTGTCTTTCCAGGTGAGTCCACATACGTGTTAAGCGAGGCAATAAATATTGGTTGCGGGCTAATTCCACTTGTGTTTTAGCCTGAGCAGTTTGGGCTCTGCTCAGAAAAATATCAAGAATTAATAAACTTCTATCATACACCTTGCATTCTAATTCCTTCTCAAGGTTTCTTAATTGCGAGGGTGATAAATCATCATCAAAAACGACCCAATCAACATTTTCTGCTTTTACATAAGCTACTATATCTTCCAGCTTTCCTTTACCAACAAAACTTTTCACGTCAGGCTTGTCTAACCTTTGTGTAAATGTTTTAACTGATTCCGCTCCTAAGGTAGTGGTAAGAAAGGCAAGCTCATCTAAGTATTCAATAGTTTTCTGTTCAGATTGCTCTCGTGTGATGAGTGCAACTAATACAGCTTTTTTGGCAATTTCTTCAGGTGCGAGTACTTCGTGCATAAATTGTTCCGATTATCGGAATATTATTTTAATTCATCTAAATAGGCGGCCACTGATTCAATATCAGATTCTGACAGCTCATTTTCATAAGCCGGCATAACACCTTTACCTTTCTTTATCCACGCAATTCTTTCCGCCAGGTTTAATTTACTTTCAGTTAAATCCGGAGATTTGAATAAACCCTTCTTTCCGTCCTTTCCATGGCACTTTTTACACTCTGCTAAATAAATCTCTTTTCCCGTTGCCAGAACAGATTCCATGTTTTGAGCCATAATATCGGAAGCTACACTACCAGATTCTTCCGGCTGAGGGTCAGAAACCTCCTCAGTTAGGCTGCTTTCTTTGCTGAAAGTCAAACTACCTACCTCCGAAACTCCGTAAATGTAAAAAGTGAGTAATAAAGCAATAAGTGCCATAATTTTATTCTCTTTTTTGAAGGCTACAATTCCAATTGGAATAATAATTAATACAATAATAAGTTTCACCCATAAATAAGTAGGAGCATCAGCACCATAGAGGGATAATAGATAACCACCAGTTGCCAACATGAGCACTCCCAAAATGGGGTCAATCATTTTAAATTTCCTCACCTTGGTTAAAAGAGGAATCTTATTCGCAAATAGCAAAATAGATTTGAAGAGTAAAAACAAAACAAATAAAGTAACTACTAAAACGTGTGTATGTAAAATACCTATTTCCATTATTATATTTTTTTACAAAAATAGAAAAGCTTTGTGTAATTCTTGTTTATATCCTACTATATTTGAGTTCGAAGTCTAAATTAAAAGTGAATTTCTAAAGTTTTATCACTATTTAATTATTCCCCATCGAATTCTCCCCCGTTTATTTATTTGAAAGAACTAAAAAACTTAGATTTATAGCTCAAAACTATGAAAGTTGCTATTACATTAAATACATCATGGAACATCTATAACTTTAGATTTTCCCTTATAAAAGAACTTCTCCGGTACGGCCATACTGTTGTGGCCATTGCACCGCATGATGAATACACCACAAAATTAGTAGATATTGGCTGCGAGTTCGAAAATGTAACAATGGATAGCCGTGGTGCTAATCCTTTTAAAGATTTAGGTCTTACTTTGGAGCTATACAATATTTACAAAAGAGTAAAGCCCGATGTTATTTTACATTATACAATCAAACCTAATATTTATGGCACTTTAGCTGCTAAAAGACTTGGCATTCCTGTTATTAATAACATTAGCGGACTAGGAACCATATTTTTAAACGATAATTTTATTTCAAAAATAGCTTTATCGCTCTACAGGTTTTCTTTCAAATTTCCAAAGCAGGTTTTCTTCCAAAATCATGAAGATTTACAGCTTTTTTTAGATAAAGAGTTAATTGAACAAAATATTTGTGAGGTAATTCCGGGTTCCGGCATCGATCTAAACCATTTTCAACCGCAAGCTGCGCAAACGATTTCAGAAGATAGACCTTTTGAATTTTTAATGATATCAAGACTCATTATTGACAAAGGAATTAGAGAATATGTTGCTGCATGTGCTATTTTACAAGAAAGAGGAATGAATGCTAAATTCACTCTTTTAGGTAAATTAGATGAAGAACATTCTCGTGGAATTTCAAATGAAGAGTTACAAGGGTGGATTGATGAAGGTTATATTAATTACTTAGGTAGCACGGATGACGTAAGGCCCTATATCCACAATGCAGATTGCGTGGTGTTGCCAAGCTATAGAGAGGGCACGCCTCGCACTCTTTTGGAAGCAGCTGCTTGTGCTAAACCCATAGTAGCCACCAATGTGCCTGGTTGCAATAACATTGTAGATGATAAACTAAATGGTTTACTGTGTACTGTAAAAGATGAAAATGATTTGGCAGAAAAAATGAAGACGATGTTTTATATGAGTGAAGAAACCAGAGCAGATATGGGTTTAAATGGCAGAAACATTGTTGAGAGAAGATTTGATCATCAAATTATTATCGACAGATATGTGAAAGCTATCGAAAAAAATGGTTTGATGAAAACCCAATTAAAATTTGCAACAGTAAATAATCGTTAAGCATTTTACAATATCCATTGTCTTTTGGCTAATTGGTTATATTTTTACAGCTAGTGAAACAGAAACGAACCAACCTTTTCTACAAATATCCATTTTATATACTCATAGTAGCTATATTATTAAGTGGCTGCAAAGTATATAGACAGAATATTATTCTTCAGACCAATGAAGACATTAATTCAGAAACCTTTCAAAGTGAGATTTCTAAAATAGAGGATGCCTATAAAATAAAGCCTGGAGATAAGCTCTTTGTGGAAGTTTATACTAATAAAGGTGAGCGGGTTTTAGATCCTAACCTCGAACTAACTAATATTACCGGTGGCGGTGGTGGAGGACAGGCACAGTTAAGACCCGATAAAGAATTTGAGGTGCTTCCTTCTGGCAACATGATCTTACCCATAGTTGGCGAAGTTAAGGTAGTAGATTACTCCATAGCAACATTTCAAGAATATTTAATTGACTTATACAGCGAATCTTATATAGATCCCTTTGTGAGGGTGAGAGCACTCAATAGAAGGGTAATTGTATTAGGCGCAATGGGCGGGCAGGTTATACCCCTGGAAAATGAAAAAATGAACCTTTTAGAAATTTTAGCCCTTTCCGGAGGCTTAAACAGAGAATCTAAAGGTGGAAATATTAGATTAATAAGAGGTCCTTTGGATAACCCGGCAGTACAGGTAATTGATTTAAGTACCATAGAGGGAATGCAAAAAGCTAGCTTAGATGTGCTACCCAATGATATAGTATATGTGGAGCCTCAAAGAAGGGTTTTCAATGAAACTGTAAGAGACTTTGCACCAATTATTGGTATTATTGCAAATGTAGCCACTCTGGTGATAGTGATTCAAACTATCAATAATAATACCGACCGTAATAATCCAAATAACCCTTAATTTGGAAAACAACAGCACAAAATATCAGCGCAATTTACCTGGGCAAAGGGCTGTAAATCAGCAGGGCGGGTCCAATGATATGATTGATTTCAGGAAATTCTTTATCCTGCTAAAGAAAAATATTTTGTGGGTATTACTTTTCTTTCTCTTTACTTTCCTGGCGGTTTTTATTTTTATCAGATATACCAATGTAAAGTATCAATCTTATGCTGAGCTTAAATTAAATAAAAGAAATGAAGCCAGCGTTTTCGGTTTTAATCCGATGTCGGAAGAGTCTTCTAATTTAAACACCCTCTCAGGTGAGGTGGAGCTCATAAGATCAAAGTTATTTCTCAAACAGGTAATTCAAAAATTACCCTTAGATGTATCTTACGAGGTTGTGGGCAGGTTTAAAAATGAGGAAAGATATCGCTTCATACCTTTTAAATTAAAGTACGAAAAAGATTGTGTTCCCTACGCAACAAAAGTTTTTGTTGAAATTTTAGATAACAATAATTTCAGAATTAGTTTGAATCCTGAAGAGAATAAATGGCAAAAAGGGGTATTCGATCAGGATTTTCAATTTAATGGCTGTACATATCTATTGAAAAAAACGGATAACTTTTTCAGCGGAGAAACTTTATTTTTTACAATTAATACTGAGAGTACCTTGATGGATTATATTGAATCGAAACTATCGGTAGCTCCTGAAAACCTGAATGCCAACACTATAAAAATTGTATTTGAAGACTACAACATATATAAAGTTCAGTCAATTGTAGAAGCTATTAGTGAGCTCTATACTGAATATAGTAAAGAACAGAAAAACAAGGCTAACCAACTTAAAATAGAATTTCTAAACGATCAATTAAAGCAAACCGAAGAAGTATTAAATCGTTTTGAAACTTCGATTGAGGAATTTACCATTGAAAATAAAACAGTTGATCCCTCTACTGATTTAAGCAGAATTATTAGCGAAATTGTAGCATTAGATTCCCTGCTATATGGCTATAGATTTGAACTGAAAGAGCTACATCAATCCAAAGATATTTTACAGAAAGATTCTATTGATATACAGCGGATCAACTCTCAGTTTTTACCCAGTAATATTTACCAATTATTTGACGAATTAGTTGAGGAAGATAATTCTCTTCGATTAGCTAAAATGAGATACAAAAATAGCAGCCAAATTATTTTAGAAACGGAGCAAAGAAGAGATTTACTTTTGGATAGGATCTTGCAAATGATCAATACCCGAATTGAATTCTTAGAAGAAAGAAGTAATACTATTGCTTCAAGAAAAGGAAGGCTTGAGCAATCATTTACCACTTTACCCGGTAAAAGTAATGAGTTGAATCAAAAAATGAGGTTTTACTCTCTTTATGAAGAACTATATCTTTCTTTAATGCAAAAGAAGACTGAATTTGAGATTGCACAGGCAGGCACTTTAGCAGAAGTTGTTATTCTCACACCAGCTAGCTTACCACGATCTCCTATAGGCCCTTCCACTCAAATATTGTACGCGGCTGCTTTTGCTCTGGGACTTATTTTAAGTTTTATTTTTATCATGATAAAGTATTTAATTTATGATGAAATCAATAGTTTAAATGAGTTGGAGCGCATCACCCATTTACCTATTATTGGCACTATAAGCAAGTTAAGAAGTAGTATAGCTAAGAAAAGTGGTGTTATTGTATTTGAAAAGCCACGCTCTCAAATTAGTGAGTCCTTTAGAACATTGAGAACCGGCTTAAACTTTATGGGCATTAACGAAGGGAAAAATATTATATCTATCACCTCCAGCACCAGTGGTGAAGGTAAAACTTTTGTAGCGGTAAATTTAGCAGCTATTTTGTCTATCTCTAATAAAAAGTCTATTATTCTGGATTTAGATATGCGCAAACCCAGAGCACAATATGCCTTCAATGTTGACTCAGATGGAGAGGGAATTAGTGCTATTCTAAGCGGTAATGCCCGGTGGGAAGATTGTGTTCATAAAACCAAAAACGAAAATCTGCATTTTATTCCTTCAGGAGTCATCCCTCCAAATCCTGCGGAATTGTTAGAAAGCTCTTATTTTACGCAATTGTTACTAGATTTGAAGCAAGAGTATGATATCATTTTATTAGATACCCCGCCTATCGGCTTAGTGTCTGATGGTATCATCGCCTTGAAGAAATCTAATCACTCACTATTTGTGGTGCGCTCCGATTATTCAAAAAGAAGCTTTATCAAAGATTTACATAGAAATATTGACCTTAATGGTATTAAAAATCTTTCTATTGTATTTAATGCAGCCAAAAAGGAAAATAATAGCTACGGATATTATCAGGATTACTATAATGATAATGGGAGCAAATCATTATCGACCTTAAAAAGATTATTCAATCTTTAATGGCACAAAAAACCATTCTGGTAACCGGTGCAACAGGTTTATTAGGTAGT
Source organism: Cytophagales bacterium (assembly GCA_038258905.1). Classification (GTDB taxonomy): domain Bacteria; phylum Bacteroidota; class Bacteroidia; order Cytophagales; family Cyclobacteriaceae; genus Marivirga. Next base: position 4,972 of record JBBSPJ010000109.1, on the reverse strand, counting down.
AATTTACTTGCGCATTTACTAAAAGAAAATTGCATCATTTATGCACTGAAAAGATCTCATTCAGATACAAGTGCTTGTCCTGAGGACAGTAGAATCAATTGGATTATGAATGATGATTTAAATGTGCTTTTTTTGGAAGATATTCCTAAGCCAATCAATTACATTATTCATGCCGCTGGATTAGTTTCCTATAATAAAAAAGACAAAGACCGATTACTAGAAGTAAACCGAGATTTCAATAAAAATTTGGCGGAAGCTGCTTTAAAAAATAAAGTTGAAAAATTTATTTTCATTAGTAGTATCTCAGCGCTGGGAAAGGATTCATCTGATGGATTAATAGTAGAAAATACTCCTTACAATAAAAAGCAATTCAATAGTAATTACGGCAAAAGCAAAAGAGCAGCGGAAGTAGCATTAAAGCAGGTTGGCCAAAAAGGACTCAATTGGATTATTTTAAACCCTTCAGTAATTATTGGTGCAGCTAAACCCGAACAAAGCAGCGCCCGCTTAATTTACTATGCGGCAGATGAAAAACCCTTCTACACAGAAGGCACTCTCAATTTTGTTGGGGTAGATGATGTTTCAAGGGTTATTATTCATTCTTTAAAGGATAAATGGAAAAATAAACAATGGATTATAAACGCAGGAGCCATAAGTTATAAAGCTTTTTTTCAGGCCACTGCCAAACTCTTGAATACCAAAGCTCCTTCTATTAACATACCTAATTGGGGCGTATTAATAGGAGCCTTTTTGGAAAATATCTGGAGTATAATCACCGGTAAAACCCCTACCTTAAGCATGGAAACCGCTAAAATGGCAGGAAAAAACCATATTTATAGCAATGAGTTGTTAAAAAAGGATATGAATTTTGAGTTTAGCTATTTTGAGGAGGTTTTAGAAAAAGCTGTGGATGGCATAAGGGAAAAAGGGTATTTAAATAAATGATGGAAGCAAAGCGAGAAAAAATTAAGAAGATTTATTTTATAATAAAATATCTGAAATAGTATCATTGTCTTATGAGCTGACCACAAAAATAATTTTCAGAAAACAAACTATAATATTTTTGCGCTCGTTGGTTGACTTTAACGAGGGAATTAGTAAATTGTATAAGATAGCAAATAACCTATGAGCGAATTTTATAGAAGTCGGAGAGACGGAGAAAAAGAATTGGTTAAGAAATTCGAAAATCACGTTCAAGGTCGGGATTTTCATTTTTTTGACGTAGAAGAATTAGAGCAGGTTGTGGAGTTTTATCTGGACAACAACAATAATAAAAAAGCATTAAAGGCCTGTGAATTTGCCGTAGAGCAATATCCATTTTCCATTGAACTTATCGTACTGAATGCACATGTTTTAGCCGCAAATCTTAAGTATGAGAAAGCATTGGAGATCTTGGAGAAAGCTGAAAATTTCCAGCCTAATGATGTTGATTTATTGTTGACCAAAGCTAACATCCTTAGTGTAAGCGAGAAAAATAATGAAGCCATTGAATGCTTATTGAGAGCACTTGATTTTGCAGAAGAAAAGGATGAAATTCTCTTCCAAATAGGAATGTGCTACCAGCAAATGGCCAAATTTGACCAAGCTATTGAATACTACAAAAAGGTTTTGGAAGAAAATGTAGATTACGAAAGTGCCATCTACGAACTAGCTTACTGTTTGGACGTAACAGACCAGTTGGAAGGCAGTATTTCCTACTATGAAAAATTCATTGATGCGGATCCATTCTCTTACCATGCATGGTATAATTTAGGTGTAGTTTATCACAAGCTTAAAATGTATGAGAAAGCAGTAGCTGCTTATGAATATGCTATTGCCATTGACGATCAGTTTGCTTCTGCTTTTTTCAATATGGGCAATAGCTATGCTGATATGGAAGAATATACCAAATCTCTGGACGCGTTCTCCAACACCCTAAGAATTGAAGGAGCAAGTGCTGAGGTATATTGCAGAATGGCAGAAACCTACGATCATTTAGACCAAATTGACTTGGCTGTAAAGTATTTTCAGAAAGCCATTAAGTATGATCCCTTATATGATGAAGCAATGTATGGCCTTGCAAAAACCCTAACTGCACAGGAAAAATGGATAGAAGCTGTGCATTATGCTCGTAAAGCTTTGAAAATAAATTTACATGAAGCTAAATACTGGCAAGCCGCTGCTTTTGCTGAGTATCAGTTGGGTAATCAGAATGCCGCAATTGATGCTTATGAAGAAGCCGTATCACTTGACCCTGAAGAGGTTAGCGTCTATCTTGATTGGTCATATATCTACTTTGATTCAGGAGAATTAGAGGTAGCAATGAACATTATTAAAGAGGGAATTGATGAAATTCCTGAAGCTGCAGAGCTTTATTATAGAATGACCGCTTACCTAATTGAAGCAGGTAAATACAAAGAAGCCTTTATCTTTCTGGAAAATGCATTAGTTTTGGACTTTGAAATGCATACTGTGCTTTATGATTTTTTTCCTACGGTAAAAACTCAAAAAGCTTTGTACAAAATAATTGACCAATTCAGAAAAGATAATCACAAATGAATTACCATTTAAAACAAATACCTGAACGTCCTGTAAAACCAAGAGACGTAGGTTTTACTATGGCCATGGACAAAGGCCTAAGCAATAGGGAAACAGAAGATTTTATTGAAGCCAGCGGAGAATATGTAGATATAGTTAAATTAGGATGGGCTACTTCTTATGTTACCAGTAACTTAAAAGACAAATTAGCTATCTACAGAGATGCAGGCATACCTGTTTATTTCGGGGGCACTCTATTTGAAGCATTTATCATCAGAGATCAGTTTGATGATTATCGTAAATTATTAGATAAGTATGATCTTACATTTGCTGAGGTATCCGATGGATCTATTGAGTTGCCACATGATATTAAGTGTGAATACATTCGCAAATTATCAGACCAGGTTACCGTTCTTTCAGAAGTAGGCTCAAAAGATGAAGAGAAAATCATTCCTCCCTATCAATGGATCTCCCTTATGCAAGCAGAATTGGATGCCGGTGCATGGAAAGTAATTGGTGAGTCGAGAGAAGCCGGAAACGTAGGCCTTTTCAGGGCTTCTGGTGAGGTAAGATCAGGTTTGGTTCAGGAAATACTAACAAAAATCCCTTTTGAAAAAATTATTTGGGAAGCACCTCAAAAATCGCAGCAGGTTTATTTCATTAAATTAATAGGAGCTAACGTTAATTTAGGAAATATAGCTCCCAATGAAATTATCCCATTAGAAACCATTAGATTGGGACTTAGAGGTGATACTTTTCATCATTTTTTAAATAATAGTGAACTTTTATAACCAACTTAAATGCGATCTATTAAAGATTATTTAGGCATTCTGATTAAGGGAATTGCAATGGGCAGTGCAGATGTAGTGCCCGGTGTTTCCGGTGGTACAGTTGCCTTTATTACCGGAATTTATGAAGAATTGCTGAGAAGCATCAAGTCAGTTGATGTTGAAGCTTTTCAGCTATTATTTAAGTTTAAAATAAAAGAATTCTGGGCTCATGTAAATGGAAATTTTCTTCTGTCACTAGTATTGGGTATAGGTATTGCTGTTTTTAGTTTAGCAAAACTGATAAGCTACCTTTTATTTACTTATCCTATTTTGGTTTGGTCTTTTTTCTTCGGGTTAATCATCATCTCTGCAGTTTTAGTAGCGAAGGATATTGAAAATAAGAATTGGAAAGCCATAGTTGCCGGAGTGCTAGGTATTGTGATTGCTTTTTTTATTACCATGGCAACTCCTGCTGAAACTACTGACGCATGGTGGTTTGTATTCATTTCAGGCGCTATTGCCATTTGTGCTATGATTTTACCTGGTATTTCTGGTGCTTTTATTCTGCTTATTTTAGGGAAGTATAAATATGTAATGGAGGCTGTTGAAACCTTCAATATTGGTGTTATTGCAGTTTTTATGCTTGGATGCGTTTTTGGTATCTTAAGTTTCTCCAGAATAATTTCCTGGTGCCTTCAAAAATATCAATCAATTACTGTAGCCGTGTTAGCAGGATTCATGATTGGCTCATTAAATAAAGTTTGGCCCTGGAAAGTAGTAGATAGCTATAGGTTGAACAGCAAAGGAGAGCAAGTACCTTTTCTAGACCATAATGTACTGCCTCATGAATATATGGAGCAGGTGGGTGATCCACAATTAATTGAAGCTATTATGATGGCCAGTTTCGGAATTTTAATTGTTGTGGTGATAGAGAAAATAGCAAAACAAATAAATAGAAAGTCCATTTGAAAATTTTAGGTTTAATCGGTTATCCCCTCACCCACTCATTTTCACAGAAATATTTTACTGAGAAATATGAAAAAGAGGGGTTAACTGATTACTCTTATGAGTTATTCTCTTTAAAAAGTATAGAGGAATTTACTGATTTAGTAAAAAACCAAGATATCAAAGGGCTTAATGTAACCATTCCTTATAAAGAACAGGTAATTCCTTATTTGAATAGTTTAGACCAGAGTGCCTCAATTATAGGTGCAGTGAATGTGATTAAATTTGTGAATGGTGAAAAAATTGGTTTCAATTCAGACTGCTTCGGCTTTAAAATATCACTTCAACGTTTAATTCCGGAAAATTTTAAATCAAATGCTTTAATTTTAGGAACCGGTGGGGCCTCCAAGGCTGTACAATTTACCTTAGATGAATTAAAAATTCCTTATCACTTGGTTTCCAGAAAACCGGAAAAAGGATTGACTTATGAAGATTTGAAAGATGATCCTACTATTATGAAGGAAAGTCATCTCATAATTAATACAACTCCCCTAGGCACCGTCCCAAATGTGTATGAAAAGCCCGACCTACCCTATCAATTATTGAGCTCAGCATATTATTTACATGATTTGGTCTATAATCCATCTGAAACTGCCTTTATGAAAGCCGGATTGCAACAAGGAGCTAAAGTAAAAAATGGCTATGAAATGTTGGTGGAACAGGCGAATAAAGCATGGGAG
>JBBSPJ010000108.1:0-11675 GCA_038258905.1 Cytophagales bacterium | reverse complement strand
TTTCAGTGGTAGATTTTTTGAATTGATACGAATTAGTCATGAAATGATTTTAGCGCAATCCACTTACGCTAAAATAATCTTTAGCCAATATTCCTCAGATGTATTATTTTTCTTTAAAAATCTACCTTTGGCATGGATTACAGGCTTTTTTAGGCCTTTTATTTGGGAAGGATATAATGCATTTTCTTATGCTTTTGCTGTAGAGCAATTGCTGTTCTTGATTGTATTTTTATACGCTTTTAGATTACTTTTTCTGATAAAATTTACCCATAAAGAAATATGGTGGGTAATTGGCATTCTGTTGTATAGTTCAGTTTTGGCGATCGTATTAAGTTTAAGTACACCTAATTTTGGATCACTTATTCGCTATAAAGTGGCGTATATGCCCTTTCTATGGTTTTTGTGTTTATGGCTTATTGGTAAAAGGTTGGGGCAGGGCAAGATATAAATAATGTTCTTTGCGGATAGCTTTAAATAGGCTTAACTTTGCATTCTGAAAATTAGAGGTTGATCAATAAAGTGGGATAAAAAATTCGTAATCCTTAACATTAGCCTAAATATTTTAAAATACTAAAATGGATAAAAAGCCTGTAATTATATTAGGAGCCAAAGGAATAGGACCATCAGTAGCTGAAATTTTCAAAAGCAACCAGGTGGAGGTTTATTGTTTTTTAGATGATGATAAAGCGGTACATGGAACTGAAATAGATTTTATTTCAGTGCTTGGTAATACGGATGATGATGGGTTCTTAAAATATGTTGGTAAAAAATGCGATGCCTTTGTAGCGGAAGATAATATGAAAGCGCGTAAAAAAATGGTGAATCTACTGAATGATCGCAGAAAAACCATGCCGGTAAATGCTTTGCACGCTCAAGCTATTGTGTCTGACTCAGCTCATTTAGGCTATGGTAATTTTATTGATGCCAGAGTAGTAATTGGAGCAGGAGCGACAGTGCCTAATCATTGCATATTACACGCAGGTGCCATTATTGATTTTAGTGCCACTATAGGCAATTTTGTACAAATAGGCACAGGTAGTCAGGTAAATAGCGGTGTTACAATAGGGGATGAAACCTTTATTGGATCTGGCGTTACAATAGTTTCCGGTGTTAAAATCGGTAAAAAAGCCAATATAGGGGCCGGATCAGTGGTAATCCGTGATGTTAAAGATGGCGAAACCGTTTTTGGTAACCCGGCAGAAGCGATTAAATTATAAGCATAAAATTAAGTTTAAGTACACAAAAGTATTTAATTTGCATTCAAGTATTAATTTAACCACAAAATCACCTTATTTACACTAGGGCAGGTATTATGGAAAACACTAACAAGAACTACAAAGTAATTTTATATTACTGCTATTCAGAGATTGAAAATCCTGAACTATTCAGAGATGAACACCATCTATTTTGCATAGAATTAGATCTGCGAGGAAGAATTATAGTTGCGCAGGAGGGTTTAAATGGAACCCTTTCAGGCACTATTGATGCTTGTGATGCTTACATGAAAGCAATTAAGTCCGATCCTCGATTTAACCATGTAGAATTTAAAGAAGAATTTTATCCTCAGCATACTTTTAAAAAGTTAAATGTGAGGGTAAAATCTGAAATAGTTCATTCAGGATTAGCTCATATCAACCCAAGGAAACAAACAGGTGCTTACGTAGAGCCAGAAGAATTCCGTAAAATGATCAAAGATGAGAAAGATCTGGTTATTTTGGATGTTAGGTCTAATTATGAACATGAATTAGGCAGGTTCAAGAACGCTGTTACTTTAGATTTAGAAAATTTCAGAGATTTTCCGGAAAAAATTGCAGAATTAGAACAATACAAAGGCAAGAAGATTGTAACTTACTGTACAGGCGGTATAAAATGCGAAAAAGCAAGTGCCTATTTATTAGAGCAAGGTTTTGATAATGTTTATCAATTACATGGAGGCATTATTAAATATGGGTTAGAAGCAGAGGGTGAAGATTTTGAGGGTAAGTGCTATGTTTTTGATAACAGATTATCAGTAGATGTTAACAAGGTAAATCCATCAGTGGTTTCTCGTTGTTTTGTTTGTGACACTACTTCTGATAGGATGGTTAATTGTGCCAACCCTACTTGCAATGTGCATGTGCCAATTTGCGAGAAATGTGGAGAGGAAATGGAGGGTGCTTGCTCAATAGAATGTAAAGAACATCCTGAGAAAAGGCCATATAATGGTACTGGATATTATCAAAGAGCTACCAATGGTTATAATCCATTGAAAGGCTTTCAAGGAAAATTAGAAAAAGCGAAATAATATGAAGGCATTTTATCCTGAGTCGGAATTAATATTGAATAAAGATGGATCGGTATACCATTTAAGTTTAAGGCCTCAGGATATTGCCGATGTCATTTTAACTGTTGGTGACCCCACCAGGGTGCATAAAGTAAGCCAGTATTTTGATGAAATCACTTTTGAAATGAACAAAAGAGAGTTCATTACCCATACCGGGCTCTACAAAGGAAAGAAAATTACCGTAATGTCTACCGGAATGGGCACCGATAATGTAGAGATTTTGATGACTGAGTTGGATGCCTTAGCTAATATCAACCTTAAAAAAAGAGAGAATAAGGCAAAAAGGAAGTCATTAAAAATTATTAGAATAGGTACTTCAGGTGCTTTACAACAAGATATTCCTGTTGATTCGCTACTAGTTTCCCAATTTGCTATAGGTTTAGATACCTTAATGTATTTTTACAATCTAAAAAGAACTGAAGCAGAAGCCAATGTGGAGGCCGCCTTGCAACTAGAGGCAGAATTGCCTTTTAGGCCTTATTGTGTAGAAGGTTCAAGTTCCTTACTTAAGCACTTTTCTGATAAAATGATTGTAGGGAATACCGTGACTTGCCCGGGTTTTTATGGGCCACAGGGTAGGCAGTTAAGAACTCCCATTAAATACCCTGATTTAGGCAGTAGACTTTCTGCTTTCCACTATGGAGATTTATGGTTAACTAATTTTGAAATGGAAACCTCTGGCTATTATGCAATGGGAAGATTGATGGGGCATGAGGTGTTAAGTGTTAATGCTATTGTAGCTAATAGAATATCTAATAAGTTTTCCAAAAACTCTGATAAAACCATTGATAAAATGATTAAAACCGTTTTGGAAAAGGTGCTTACCCTGGAGTAAATTTCTTGATAAGTTTCACTTCCGTGGACTGTGGCACACAGTCCGCTAATAGAAAATAGAAATGCAAATTTGAAAAATTTGGCTAAAGCCAAAAAGGCATTTCTCGCGGACCTGTCCCGCATCGCAGCATCGGGAGCCGCAAAGGCGCTACGGCCACGCGAAGAAAAAAAGCAAAAGGTAATCTAGCTATTCTTTGTACTGACTTTGGTAAATCATGCAAGGTTTAATAGTAGCACTAATTTAAAATCACTTAATTAAGACTCTTCCACTTCTCCTCTATCCCAGATTTTTTCAGCTTTTTTACCTACTAAGTAGAATGAAACGGCTATAATAGCAAAGAATAATGCTTTATGGAGCGAATCCCAGAAGTACTCAAAATAGCGCGTGTATAGATTTAAGAATATGAAGGTGATCCCCATATTTTTAAGCATTATATCTTCCTTTTTAATACCAATGACGATCGCTCCTATACTAGCCGTCAATAACAAAATACTATATAGCCACAGCTGATATTGTCTGACCTCCAACCATTTTTCATAACTACTATAATTTCCTGAAATAGATAAAATCCATAATGCTGTAAATAATAAAATTAAGCCACTAAAATAGGTGGGCTCTTTAAATTTGCTTAGTCTCTCTGATTTCTTTAATAGAAAGTTTGCTCCTAAAATAAATAAACCAAGCAGCGTAAACCTCATAGGGAAATTCATTCCAACAAAGAGTTCACTGTCTTTACTGAGGTTATAAGTAACAGCACCATAGCCTAACATTAAAGCCATTAATCCAAAGAGCCAAACAAGCTCCTTTTTTCTAACAATGGCAATGGTGAAATAAATAAATGCTAAAGAAAATATAAGAATGCCCGGCTTTTCTTCCATGCCAAAAAGATAGCTTAAAAAACCTACACTGATAGCCATTAATACGCAACCGAAAAAGGAAAAGACTTCCTTGCTATACTTCTTTTTGGAATTGGCTTGTTCATAACGCCAGTCCAGCCAGAAAGCTAGTCCACTCAATATTAAAAAAGTAAATGATTTTGTTAAATAGGAAGTCGAAATCAAAGAATCTATCAGGTCCAGTAATGCCTTATCTGCAAAAATGCTTACAACTGCAATAAGTAAACTAATTATAGCGAAGATAAATGAATAGTAGGCCAGAGCCTGCCAGTTAAAAGGCTTTTCAATTAAGGAGCCCTCTAATTCAGAAGCTTTACCTTGGCTGAGAAGTTGATTTTCCTCCCAACTTTTTAGTGCCTTTTTAAGGAGGGTCTTTTCTTTTTTATTAACCTTCATCTTTTACTTTTTTGGTGCCTTGGTATAATTCGAATTCCAGCAAACGACATTCAATTTTAGCATTCATAAAAGGAATTCTTCTTTTAGTTCTCAGCCCAATTTTTTTAGCTAGTTGTAAATTCCCTGTGAAAATATAACCTGTTTTACCTTTGCAATCTTGTTTAAAGAAATCTCCCATTTGCTGATAAAGCACAGCTAATTCCGCTTCCTCTCCCAGTCTCTCCCCATATTCAGGGTTGAGGAAAACAACTCCGGCATCTTCAGGAATAGGAGTATCTCGGAAATCACATTTCTTAAAGTCAATATAATCTGCTATGCCTGCTTCTTCAGCATTTTGTTCTGCTGCTTGCAAAGCCAAACGGCTATGATCGGTTGCAATTATTTTAATTTCAGGTTTAACTTCTGCTTCTAAAGCCTCTTTTTTGAGGTTTTCCCAGGCAGTTTCATCAAATCCTTTGAAAAAATGAAAGCCAAATTTTTCTCTATTTAATCCAGGAGCTTTTTTTGCAGCCATGCAAGCCGCCTCAATTGCAAGGGTTCCGGAACCGCACATTGGGTTGATAAAACACTGATCAGGTTTCCAGTTACTAGCCAAGATTGCAGCTGCAGCCAAGGATTCCATCATAGGGGCTTTACCAGGTATTTTTCGGTAACCATGTTTGGCAATGGTTTCACCTGAGGTGTCCAAATAAATAGAAGCCTGATCTTCCATCCAATGCAAAAACAGCACCATTTGATCTCTTAAAGGGCCAGAATCTGGTCTGCTGCCTGTTTTATCTACTAATCTATCTACCACAGCATCTTTCACGCGCACATTGGCAAATTGTGTGTTTAGGATGCTGTCGTTATTTACATATGATGTAATGCATAGGTAACCATCTTCGTATAAATAATTTTCCCATCTGATTTGATAGAGTTGTTGGTATAACTGGTCAGGTGAGGTAGCTCTAAAACTTTTTAATTGGTAAAGCACTTTATTGGCTGACCTTAAGTGTAAATTAAGTTTCATGCAATCCTCCATAGTCCCCATCAAAGAAACTTCTAAAGGACCTTCATGAGAAACGGAATAGCCTAAATCCTCTACTTCTTTTCTCAATACAGGAGCAATATAAGGAGGGCAAGGCAATACTATTTTACTTTTTTCCATGGGTACAAAGTTAAAGAAATTTTCATGTGGTTTCTATTCGATTTCCTTTTGACTTATATTTGCATTCCAATTTAATAAAAAAGAAAAATGAAGCAGTGGTTTTTGTGTAAAGTAAAGTACCAAAAGGAAGATGAAAATGGTAGATTAAAGTCGGTTACTGAGCCTTATTTGGTAGATGCCGTATCATTTACCGAAGCGGAAACCCGGATGTACGAAGAAATGGGGGAGAGAGTGAGAGGCGAATTTATGATTACTGGTATTAGCAAAAGTAAAATTGCTGATGTGTTTAATTATGAAGATGCTGACGTATGGTACAAATGTAAAGTGACTTATTTTGTAGCGGAAGAAAGTGGTAAGGAGAAAAAAATTACTAACCAAATGATTGTTACAGCCCATAATGTAAAGGAAGCTTACGATAGAATTTACTTAAGCTTAAATAATATGCTGGTTTCTTTTCAGGTGCCTGAAGTTTCTGAAAGCTCAATTATAGAAGTATTTAATTACAGCGGAGATATTGATGCCAATGAAGAGCAACAAACTGCTGCAGTAGGTACTGAGGAAGAAGAGCAGGAAGATTAAACAATTGTTCTTTTATTTTTAAATCTCAAACATAAAAAAAGCTCAACTTTTGAAAGTTGAGCTTTTTTATTAATGGAATGTAATCCTATTATAATTTCTTAGGAACAACAACACTGTTAATTACGTGAACAACACCGTTGCTAGCTTCTACATCAGCCATAACCACTTCAGCACCGTTAATCATAACTTTTCCGTCAGCAATAGAAACTTTTAATTTCTCACCTTGTAAAGTAGTTAACTCTTGTCCGTCAGATAAATCAGCAGCCATTGCAGCGCCATCCACCACGTGATATTTCAATACATTTTGCAATTTGCTTTTGTTCTCAGGCTTCATCAACATATCCACAGTTGATTGTGCAGCTGCAAAAGCATCGTTTGTTGGAGCAAAAACAGTGAAATCACCATCACCTTTAAATGTTTCAACTAATTCGGCTTGTTGTAAGGCAGCTACTAATGTGCTTAGTGTCTCAACGCCCATTGCAGTTTCAGCAATTGATTTAGGCAATGCAGCTATTGAATCAGCTTCTCTTTGTGCTTGTTCTTCAACCATTGCAACTGAATCAGCTACTCTGATAGAATCTTGTGTGGCTTTTTCTTTTTCAGCTTTTCCGCCATCTCCACAGCTTGCTACAAGAATAATGGCAACCAATGCTCCTGTAAATAATGTAAATTTGTAATTTTTCATAGTTTTTTAATTGATTAGTGATGTAAAGATACGACTGTATTTCTTGGTATTTTAACTATATGTATGAAATAATGTTTAAAAAATTTATTTATTTTAAAAAGTATACCTTTAAGATGAATTGATAACATATTTCGATGAAAGCCAGATATATATAGATGTAAGGTTTTAAATAGCATCTAACATTAAGCGATTTTTTAAAGAATAATAATTTTCACCAACCCCAGCTTCCATCAATGCCCTTAAAAGGACCTACTATATCTTTTGTAATCCAACCTCCATAAAAATTACCCGGCTGAGGAATAACTTCTTCTCCATTTACTAAACACTTATCCATTTTATGAGCATAAAATGCAAGGTGATTTTTAATTGCTTCAAATTCCTTTTTAGGGTCGGTGTAAAACCAAGCTGCATCATTCACTATTTTATCATTTACTTTTAAATGATAATAGGAACCTCTTCCCTTCCATTCACAGAAAGTACTACTTTCAGATTTAATTAGAAATTTTCGGTTTATATTTTCAAGTGGAATATAGTATACCGGAGGATGGCTGGTTTCCAAAACACGGTAAGCTCTAAAAGTATCCGCTAATAAAGCTTCATTTAAATAGATTTTAATATTTTTTGAAAACGATTCTAATCTTGGAGGTCTGGGATAATCCCAAACCGATTCTTGTCCTTTTTTTGGTTTTATTGGATTAGGCTTCATTTGGTACTAACCCGCAGTTTCTATAGGTGTTTAATAAAAACCTCATTTATTCGATGAAACTAATAGCGGAGTTTCTATTTCCCCTAAAAGACCAAAAAAAAGCCAATCCGATAAATTTAGTTTAGCTGAATTAGATTTTAAATTAAACTCCACAAGAGCCTTTAAATTTAAGCTAAATAATCATGTTAAAAGAAGTAGTATTATGGGTTTCTACTCACTTTTTTTAATGGTTTTTTATAGCTTAATACTTATTTTACTTCTAATATTAATCAGTTTATAAGTCTATCTACTATCTTGCCGGGGCTATGAAAAATTTATTATTCTTTATCGGAGCGCTATTTTTGGTGCATGAACCCATTGCACAAGATTTATCCATTAATCTGCAAAAAGGCCATAGTGCTGCCGTAAAATCTCTGGAACTGAGCACCGATGGCAAGTTTTTATTTACCGGTAGCAGGGACAAAACCATAAAAATGTGGGATGTACAATCAGGCTTAGAAATAAAATCATTTTTTAGTCATGAGAGTACTATTAATGATTTATCAATGGGTAAAAAATCAAATATATTAGCATCATCTTCAGCAGACTTAACAGTAAAGTTGTGGGATGTGAAAAAAGGAAATATCATATGGACAAGCCCTGAAAGCAAGGAATATATGACAGCAGTAGCCCTCTCACCTGACGGAAGATATGTGGCGGTAGGTGGGTATGATGATATAATGGTGGTTTATGACATAAAAACTACAGATTCAGTCGTGAGCTTAGCAGTGGAAAGTGAAAGGGGAAAAGGATTCGGCATTTCATTGGAATGGAGTGAAGATGGAAAATGGTTGGCTGTGGGGGAGGATAATAGATCTTTATCGCTCTACTCAACAGAAAGTTGGATACTAAAATATAAACTTAAACCTGAAAAAGGATGGTGCGGAGGATGCCCTACTTTTATGGCCTTTCATCCTAATAATCAGCAATTTGCTAAATTATCAGATAATGGAAGTTTAGATTTAATAGATATAGAAAGTGGTAAGGTTACCTTTACTTTGCAAGAGGATTTAGATGATATCAGGTCTATTGAATTTAATTCATCTGGCACTCTTTTATTAGCTGCAACCAAAGAGCAAATTTATATTTACTCCTTACCAGAGAATAGGGTTCATAGAGTGCTTAATCCTGATGTGATTGAAATTAATGACGTGATTTTTAATAAAAGTTCTGATGCAGTTATCGTTGCAGGGAATGATAATAAGGCTAGTTTATTCGATATTGCTTCTGGAAATATCATTAGACAATTTCAAGGCTTACTGCACGATCAGGACAAGGGCGGTATAATGTATGATCCCAATAATTACTGGGAATCCAATATTGCAAGGTATATTCATCATAAAAACCAACAAGCCTTAACTTCCGATGGCCAATATCTCTTAAAAGGTAAAATTGGTTCTATTCTTAGGATGTGGGAGGTAAAATCAGGTAAAGCTGTGATGGAATATGTTGGACACGAAAAAACGGTTGTTAGTTTTGATATTTCGCCTGATGAAAAAATGATTGCTTCCGGTGGGGGGAGCGGGAAAATAATTATCTGGGAAAAGAATTCAGGTAAACAATTGATGTCATTGGAAGGACATAATTCACCTGTATTTGATCTGTGTTGGAGTAAAAACCAAAAGCAACTGGTCTCAACCTCTTGGGATGGAAAGGTTTTGGTTTGGGACGTCAGCACAGGAGAGATAATTTCTCGTATTTATTGGGATAATCTTTCAGCATATGCTGTATCCTTTACTTCAGACGATTTATATTTGATAGTTGCCCGACTAGATCAAAAATTGGAGCTTTATGAGGTAGCTACCGGGCAATTGGTGAAATCATTTATAGGGCATACAAAAAATGTAAATGAGCTATTGTTAACTGATAAGCCTGAGGAATTCATAAGCCTTTCTGATGATGGAACAGCAATTTTATGGAATATTTACGATGGCATGATTCGGAAAAAGTATAGTCATCCTACAGGGTCAATTCGTGCTGCACTGTTAAATGAAGAAAAGATTTACACTGGTGGCGAGGATAGAATAATCCGTATACGGAATAGGAAAAGTAACGAAGTGCTCTTACAATTGGAGGGGCATCAGTCAACAATTAGTTCACTTAATATTAATCAAGATGCCTCTTTGTTAATTTCAGGTGATCTGGATGGAGTAACAAAATTCTGGGATTTAAAAACAGGAAAAGAGATTTTAGAACATGTAATTGTAGATAGGGCCAATTGGATGGTAAGAAATCCTAAAGGATATTTTTATGCCACTGAGGGTGCTAAAAAATATATACATTATGTAAATGGAAATGACGCCTTCTTCTTGGATCAATTTTTCGAAGATTTTTATACTCCGGATTTAATATCTGATACTTTTTCTGAAAAGAGCAATAAAAATCGAAAAAGCTTACAAGGACTATTAGAGAGGTCATTCATTCCTGAAGTAAAAATAGCCGGATTTATTTCAGATGATCAACTAAAAGCTAAACTATTTATAAAAGTGTATGATCAGCAGAAGTCTATTGCTGAGATGCAGCTTTTTCATAATGGGAAAAGACTTAGCTATACATTGAACGACTTTAAAATCACAAAAGAAGCTGATAAAAGTATAACTTATGAAACTGAGCAGGCTTTGGTTTCAGGCCATAATAGATTTAAGGTAAAGGTTATAAATAAAGAAAACATTGAGTCTGCACCGGTAGAAGTGGATTTATTTACTGAAAACAATATTCCCGGAGCTACATGTCATGTTTTAGCCATTGGTTTAAATGAGTACAAAAATTCTAAGCTTAATCTAAATTATGCAGTTGCCGATGCAAACGCTTTTGCTGCACAAATAGAAGACGGCATGAAAGGCCTATTTTCTGATTTCAAATTACACCAGTTGCACAATAAAAAGGCAACGAAGAGCAATATTTTAGCAGCATTAGATTCTATTATAGCGCATGCTGCTATTGACGATTTATTTGTTTTTTATTTTGCCGGCCATGGAAGTATGAATGATGAAGCTTTTTACTTCATTCCTTATGAGTCCACCCGGCTTTACGATGAAAATTCTTTAAAAAAGCAGGCCTTAAGTGCTTTGGAAGTACAGAAAAAACTAACTCAACTAAAAGCTTTAAAACAAATAGTAATAATTGATGCTTGCCAGAGTGGAGGCTCAGTGGAATTATTATCACAAAGAGGAGCTGTTGAAGAAAAGGCCATAGCGCAGCTTTCCAGAAGTGCAGGCGTGCATATTATGTCAGCAGCCGGTAGTCAGCAATTTGCTTCTGAGTTTGCTGAGTTAGGCCATGGATTATTCACCTATATTTTATTAGAGGCTTTAGCTGGTGATGCGGACAGGTCTCCGAATGATGGAAGATTAACCGTTTATGAAATGAAATCTTTTTTAGATGAAAAGGTGCCTGAATTAAATATGCGATTGAAAGGAAAACCTCAATACCCTTATACCTTCTCTCGAGGAAATGATTTCCCTATTGGATTAACGAAAGGGAGCAACTAAATACGCCACTCTACGGAATAGATCAGTAAATCAGTTATTTGAATAATCAATAGTTTACTTCAATTACTTTTTAATTATTCTTGATCAGTTTGTTTTATTATCGCCACTTTTTAAGCGAAATGAAGTGCTAGAGCCTTGCTTTTAGGGCACATCTCGTTTTTGGGGTTTTTATTTAGGCTTTTCTATTCACTTGTTTTTTACAATAAAATTCTTTGTGATGCATTTTTAGCATTCGGGAAATATTGAAAAACATCATTTTAATTGACCTTTTTAAATTGGCTATAGCTTAATGATAGTTTTAATTTGCTTAGGGAATCTCCAATTGAAGGTGATTTCACTTCTAAAAAGTAAATTCAATGATTTTATGTTCCTTTTAGCTCCAAAAATGCCTAAAAACCCATATAAACTTACATTTTAGTCTTTTTTGAAAGCATAATCAACCTAAATACTGTTTAGGGAAGATATTTAACGACCGTTCGGAAATGTACTTTGTGAGATTTTGAAAAATAGGGTGATTTTATAACCTTAAAATATTTACAACATGTAAATTAAGTATCAATAAGGGTTAAAATAAGATT
>JBBSPJ010000107.1:0-11726 GCA_038258905.1 Cytophagales bacterium | reverse complement strand
TTCGATTTTATTGTTACTATTGCTATAGGGTCTACCTTAGCCACTGTAATTCTCAGTAAAGATATCTCTTTGGCTGATGGGATCGCTGCATTCTTTTCTCTTATATTTCTTCAATTTATTATAACCTGGATTTCTGTGAGGATTCCATGGTTCGAAAAAATCATTACAAGTCAGCCCGCGCTGCTAATCTATAAAGGAGAACTCTTGCAAAAGGTAATTAAAAAAGAAAGGATAACAATGGATGAGATTAATGTAGCAATAAGGCAAAAAGGGGTTACTGATATCAATAATATTGATATTTTAATTCTCGAAACCACAGGAGATTTTACGGTGATACCGAAACTAAGCGAAGCAGAAAACAATGTGTTTACAGATGTTAAGCATTTTGAAGAGGCAGAAAAAAAATGGTAGTACCATAAAATTAGTGGTAAGTTCAAATAACGTTAGAAGGATCGGCCTTATTCATTTTAGAAATCCAAAATGCCGTTAAGAAATGAATACAGCCTTGAATTTTTGTTTCTTTTTTTCCGACTCATCCCGTCACACCTCTGGTGCGCCACCCTTCTCTTTTTTTGAAGAGAAGGGAATATTACAAACGATCCTTTAAATTTTTGAATATATATACAAATTTAAATCCAAAGAGAAATATTCATTAACACGAGAACCCCCTCCCCTCTATGCTCGGCAGAGAGGGGAAGGTTTTTCGAAGAAAAATCAGGGGTGAGTTAAAATTCAGGCAGTTTATCAACTAGTAAACAGAGCTAGTTATATAGTAGAAAAAAGAAAGGGTATTAGAAAGTATCAGTTAGAGAACTGAAAATGGATAGAGCATTCTTGCTAAATTATTTTCTTTAGATATCCTAAATGTAGTTTTCCATTAAAATCGCAGTAGAACCAAAAAAATAAATGTTTAGAATGAGTTAAAAGCTTTTCAATCATTAAATGTAACTCAAGGCGTATTGTTTTAAGGGCTAATAATACACATGCTTCTAGTTAGACTAAATAAAAACTGATATTTTTATGGAATAGGATAGCTTATGTCATCCTATAGAAAAACAATAAAAATATGAAGCAGTCCTACCTATATTTTGTGCTCGTTATTTCTCTGTCATTTACTCTTTTCAACTTTGATGGAAAAAGCCAAAGCTTGATGGAAAGCAGAAAGTCAAGCTATTATACCTATATCTACCAAATAAGCAGCGAGCAGGCAAAGCAAGTATATAGTAGCAAAATTTGGAAGCCGGATTCCACATTTTTTTATACTAAAATAGATTCATTTCCCACAGATGAGTCTTATGAAAAAGCACTTCCTCAAGGACACTATTTAAAGGTTTATAGTGAAGAAAACCAGCAAAAAGCATCATTAAAGAGCGTTCAAAATTTTGAAGCCTTCATTCTGAATAACAATACTGATCTACGCATTCAGATCTATGACTTACAAGGAGGTTTAATTTCTAATGCCGACCTGAAAATTAAGTATAGGAAAATTAGGTTCGATAAGCAGGAAAGTGCCTACATTATTAAAAAGGCGAATAAAAAAGGACTACTAGAGATTACTGTAAATGGGTTTACGGCTTTTTATAATTTAGAAAGAGAATATAATAATTCGAGGATCAAACGAGCTTACCGTAGAGTGGCTTTCGGAACGCCTATTAAATATGTATGGAGACCCATCAATTTTGCCATTCATGTGCCAATTGATGGGGTTAAATCCTTGGTTAGATGGTGGCCTCAAGGAACCATCTATAGCATTAAAGAGTTTTTTGTGAGAGCTTATCACAATACAGCCTGCCTATTTGACGATTATTATTGCGACTATTATAGTTACCGAAAAGAAGACAAGCATACCGGGTATTTTGTCTTTAACAAACCCAAATATTTACCGGGCGATACCGTGAAATTTAAAGCTTTTATGGTAAAGCAGAACGGAAAGCCAATCAACAAAAACCTAAAAGCTACACTCTACCACAAGGGCAAAAACCTGATACTAGCCAATGTAATTCCTTATAGAAAGGGGGCTTATGAGGCGGAGTTTATTTTGCATGATTCATTGGAACTACAGCTAGACAGGGACTACAGGGTAACGCTGGAATCAGAAAGAGGAAAGGATTATCTATTCGGTTATTTTAAGTATGAAGATTATGAGCTTAAAAGCAGTAAGCTAAGCTTAAGAGTAGATGAAACACAGCGTTATAAAAATGATTCCCTGGTTTTATATGCCAAAGGAACGGATGAAAATGAACTGAATATATTGGATGGTCGCTTAGAAATTTTACTTACTCCTCTTAATATTGATAAGTTCTTTGAATCACGACTTTTCGTCCCTGATACCTTGTTCTTTTTGGAAAAGAAGTTAGATCCGGCTGAGGAAACTGAGATTGTTATAGAAGACAAACATTTTCCTGCACTAAACTTCGAGTACAATGTAAATGTAAAATTAATTACTTCAGATAACGAGGTGATTTCTGAAAATCAAAAGCTACATTATTATTATAACAAGGAAGATTTCAAAATTGATTTAAAGAGCGATTCTTTACAGTTTATATATGAGGTAAACGGAAAAGAGGAGGCCAAAAAAGTACAAGTACATGAAGTGGATAATTTTGGCAATAAAACTTTGGTATATGAAGGTGATACTCCTGCTAAAATTCAATATAACCAGTACTTTTCAAGTTATTCCATTCAATCGGATAGCCTGGCAAAGAACTTTGACTTGTCGGCAAAGCCATCCTTAATCCAATGCTTTTCTGACAGAAGTCCGGATTCACTCATCATACAAGTGGAAAATCCACGTAAGCTGCCTTTCAGCTATAATATTTATAAAAAGAATAGAGAAATTGCATCGGGCTACACTACTGAGCTTAATTTTAGAAGGAAGACAAGCTCAAAGAAAAATTATTTTATTACCATCCAATACCTCTGGGGAGGTCAGATTACAGAAGAGAATTATGAAATTTCTTTAAAGGAAAAGCAACTGAATGTGGCTATAACTCAGCCCAGAATAGTGTACCCAGGGCAGCCTTCAAAAGTGGAACTCACAGTGACAGATGCCAAAGGAAAACCGGTAGAAGATGTAGATTTAACGGCTTACGCTATGACTAAAAAATTTGGGCACAAGCCGCCAACATTACCTTACCTGGGTAAAGAAAGAAAGCATAAGGAGCTGATTAATCTTTTCGAATTACAAAATAAAAGCCAAGGTACAGAATTCTTTAAACCATTAGATTATCCCCAATGGAAAAAACAAGCAGGGCTGGATTCCATTGAGCATTACCAATTTATTTATCCGGAAAATGCTATTCGAAAATTTAAGTATGAGGCTCCAGATTCCATTACACAGTTTTCCCCTTTTGTATTTAGCGAGGGGTCAGCACAAACCATACATGTGGTGTATGTAGATGCTAAACCAGTATACTTTAGCTGGTCTACACATAATAACCCCTATTCTTTCAAAATAGATAGTGGTTTCCATCAGATAAAATTAAGGACCAGTAAAAAAGTGTTTACCATAGATAGCTTGTACTTTGAGCAAGGAGAAAAGTTAATTTTTAGTGTAGATGAAGAGAGCAAGCATCAAAATGTAAAAATTAAGGAAGTCGAAATGCAATTGAGTAGCGATGAGAAAAGATTTCTATATAAATACATTTTCCCTTACCGGAATAATTTTGGTGAGCGATTTGCCTACTTAAAGCAAGAAGAAGAAGTTCAATCCTTAAATAGCTTTACTAATTTTGGGAAGGCACAGCATTTTGCAGGGCCTCTAGTGGGCAAGATTCGCTTTCATTTGGTGGATAGTTATTCCACAGATTTTGAACACGAGCCATTCTTTGAGTATGAATTTGCTCCACAACTTTTGAAGATGAGAAGCGTGTCGGAGTCTCAGTATCCTAAGTACCTAAATTCACACACCCCGGTAATGCGGATGACAGATCAGGTGCTTACGGAGGAAAAGTTGAAATTACAGTGGCAAGCGTATTTAGATGCGAAGAGAGCGTTAAAAGCAAGGTATGAATACCCCGTTGTTACTAATAAGGATGCCGGTAAGCTTTTAATTAATAAGGTATCTGAAAATAAAGAACCTCAAGATCAACCGCTTAATTTATTGGTTTTCAGGTATGATAATCATGAATTTGTCAGGGTATATCCCGGGCAAATCTCGCAGTTGCACCAATTAAAAGAAGGATACCATCAATTACTTTTCTTTTATGCAGAGGCTAAATACCATATAGTAGACTCAATAGATATCAAGGTAAACGGATTAAACTATTTTGAATATGTGAAGCCGGAGATCCTTCAACAGGATAGTTTTAGTATTCAGGTAAGTAAAATCATAGAAGATAATCTATTCAAAAGTAAGCCATATAACCTTGAAGAAGAAAGGGAGAAAAAGCAAATTTTTGATACTTACAGAGAACAAGTTATCTACTCCGGAGCTGGGGATTTGGTAGAGGGCTATGTGTATGAAGAGGGTACTGACGAGCCCCTTCCCGGTGTTAATGTATTGGTCAAAGGCACTCGTTTTGGAACAATTACTGATATCGATGGCTATTATTCCTTAAAAGTTCCTTTTGGCTACAATACTTTGCAGTTTTCGTTTATTGGAATGAGTAGGCAGGAGGTCGAAATTGGTAGCCGGACTGTCATTGATATTGGTCTTCAACCGGATATCCAGCAATTAAGCGAGGTGGTGGTAACAGGTTATGGAACCGTAAAAAGGTCTAACCTAACTTCAAGTGTTTCTACCATTCAATCAGGATCTCTGATGGGAATGGTTGCTGGTGTGTCTATTACAGGAAGCCCCGGAAGTACTGTTCAAATTAAAATCAGAGGAGCAGCAACCCAATCTTTTGAAAGTACCCCGTTGTATATCATCAATGGTCAGGTTTATGCAGGAGATATAGCCGAATTAGATCCTGACATCATTAAAAATATAGAAATATTAAAAGGAGAAAGTGCTACTGCCATCTATGGTTCAAGGGCGGCTAACGGAGTAGTAATTATAGATACAAAAGAAGGCACATTCAAGAGCCCTAAATCGCTTTCTAACAAAGGTGCTGATTATGATGATGCTTTTTTTGAGGCGGCATCCCAATCAAGTGCTATTAGAAATAACTTTTCAGATTATGCTTTCTGGCAACCGAAATTGAATACCGACAAAAAAGGAAAGGCTAGTTTTGAAGTGGTATTTCCTGATGATGTGACGAGCTGGGAAACATTTTACCTGGCCATGAATGGGAAAAAGCAATCCGGACAGGCAAAAAGTCTGATAAAATCTTACAAACCCTTAATGGCGCAGTTATCTGTACCGAGGTTTTTAATAGAGAAAGACAGGGCTGTGGCCATCGGTAAGCTTTTAAATTATACCAATGATTCCATTCAGGTAGAAAGGCAGTTCGAAATAAACGGAAAAGTGGCGTTTAAGAAAAGTGAGGTATTTACTAATTCACTGATTGATACATTGCAAATTATTGCCCCTTCCGACTCCATTACGCTCAAGTATTTTCTTGAAAAGGAAGACGGTTATTTCGATGGGGAGCAAAAAGAAATTCCTGTTTTCCGAAAAGGCCTGGAAGAAACCAAGGGGTATTTTTATGCGCTGGACAGGGATACTACTATCAACTTAAGCTTCGATCCGCAATTAGGGGAAGTAAAACTCTATGCGCGAGCGGATTTACTGGATATCGTGGAAGATGAGATCCAACATGTGATTAATTATGAATATTGGTGCAACGAGCAAATAGCCTCTAAATTAAAAGCTTTGTTAGTAGAGAAAAAGATAGCGGATTATAGAAACCAGAAATTTAAAAACGAGAGAGAAGTAAAAAAGCTGATACGATTATTGCATAAAAATCAGTCTGGAAATGGCTTATGGGGATGGTGGAAAAACTCAAGTTTTAATGATTGGATCAGTTTGCATGTGCTGGAGGCATTAGTTTACGCAGAGCAAATGGGTTATGAAACCAAAATAAGTAAGGAGAAAATTACTGAGCAAATGATATGGGATTTGGAATACAAACCCAATTTCCACCGAAGCATTCGTATGTTAAAAATTCTTCATCTCCTGGATGCTGAAATCGCTTTTGCAGCCTACATTAATTCTCTGGAAGAAAAGGAAGAAGCATCTTTGAATGCACTGCTGGAGCTCACCCATCTGAAGCAATTATGTAAAATCACTTATAAAACAGATACACTTCTTAGCTATAAAAGGAGCACCCTTTTTGGTAATATCTATTTTGAGAATACAGAGCAGGAGAACAATAATTTGGTAATAAATGATTTACAAAATACCCTCTTAGCTTATAAAATAATACAAGCAGATTCTACGCATCACCAGGAGTTATTAGGCAAAATGCGAGGATATTTCCTTGAAATGAGGAACACCGGCTATTGGAGAAACACCTATGAGTCTTCTAAAATTATAGAAACGATACTCCCGGCACTACTTCAGGGCAAAGAAAAATCGGAGAAACCAAGTATTCAATTAACAGGAGATGTGGATAAATCTGTGAGTACTTTCCCCTTTGAAATGACCTTGCCGCCCGATAAAAAAGTAAGCCTTTCAAAGAGTGGAGATTTTCCGTTGTATTTTACCAGCTACCAAAGGTTTTGGAATGCAACGCCAACACTGAAAAAAGATGATTTTGAAGTAACTTCCCACTTTGAAGATAGCGTAAACATATTGACAGCTGGAAAGGAAACAAAGTTATTGGTGCATGTTAAAGTGGAGAAAGATGCAGATTATGTGATGATCAATATCCCTATTCCGGGGGCATGTTCTTATGCTGATAAGCGAAATAATTTTAGAGGTGAATCTCATAGAGAATATTTTAAGCATAAAACCACTATTTTTATTGAGAAGCTACCCAAAGGCGAATATACTTATGAAATAAATTTGATGCCACGCTACTCCGGAACCTATACTTTAAACCCGGCTAAAGTGGAGCTCATGTATTTCCCGACTTTTAATGCGAACAATGAAATTAAAACGGTGGAGGTGAAGTAGATAATTTTCGATGAAAAGGATAAAGTTGGATAAGTATGTTAAGTAATCTTTCTATATTTATAAATGTATCTAATCGGTTACTACGACTTCATTTTTGACCGTTAAGGTTCTGATAAGGAAGAAATAGTAGCAAGTTTGTTATCATTATTCCGAGATTATAGGGATAATGACAACTTTTATGTTATTATATTTAAGTTAGGCATAATAACTACATGAAAAAGATCATCATAATCTACACAATTATTCTAATCACATCTTTAGGTGCTTGCGGTCAAGAAAGTTTCCCGAAACTAGAAAGTAGTGAATTGATTAAGAATTCGTTCAATGAACAAGAAATAAAAGAATTGAAGAAAATCCTTATATTTTTTGACGAACAAGTTTGTAATTCAGAGAATTTTGAAGCTAATAACTTGAACAAATGTTATAAGTCATATTTTAAAAGGTTAAAAGGTTAAAAGATGAAAGTGAAAATGGCAATTTCCCGATAAATATTTCATACCAAGATCAAGCCAAGTTGTTCAAAGGTTTAGATTCTTTATTTTTCAGTAAAGTCTGGTACTACAGTAAAACATGGACTCATAACAAAGGAGATACATTGAAATACCTACTCCTAAAACATGAGGGGGCATTTGAAATATTTCTGTCAAATTTAGCTAAAGAAAATAAAGGAATTGAATACTATCATACTACTCTAATAAAAACAGGTGATATTACACCTTCCATGGTAAGTAATATATTAATAAACTATAAATATTATAATATACAACAACCAGAGATTAGACTGATAATTGCTATTCATTATTTGACTTTAAATGATCAATATCATCGAAAAGAACCTTATTAATAAATTCATTCCTAACATTAGACTTATAAGAACAGCATGAAATATTTAATAATATTAACTTTTTTATCTCTAACACTGACCTCAAGAGCTCAAAGTCAACCTGAAATGAATGTCATTTATGGAGAGCAACACATCTTCACAATAACAACGCCAGAGGGCTGGGTTAATGACAAAGAATTGGCATCAGAGATTGGGCTAGTTTCATTCTTCTACGCAAAATCTGACGCTGACAAAGAAATAAAAAGTCATATGTATGCTAAGGGCTATGACAAAAATGAAAGAAACAAAGATTTGAAGTCATTTATGAATGGGGATATTACTAACTTTAAAAAGAAGTATCCTAATCTGACATTTCAAGAAATTGAAATCGGTAAATCTGGAGACATCATTGATGCAAAAATGTTGTCATTCTCAAACTTAGAAGACAGGTTCAAGGAGGAGGTTCTTTATCTTGAGACTGAATTTTCAGTATTGGTATTTGTCTTCTCAACATTTAGTGAATCTGACTATAAGAAATACAGACCTATTTTTGACAAACTTATAGCTTCTTTCAATTATCGTGGAAGTAACCCTCAAACATTTTTGGAATGGCAGAAAAAGCAAAATGAAAATTAACATATGACTAACGTCACCTATGCACAATGGCGATTTTGCAGGTAATTGAAATATTATCACTTTTTGCTATCTTTATTTTTGGCGGCTAAGTAAGCGGTTTTTATCCACCACAGTTCATAGCCATACCGTTAGCTTTCAATAATGAGACAAATAATCATCATAATATTAAGCATTTTGACTTTAACCTCTTGTGATTTCAAATCATCAGCTGATTATAATACAGAAGCCGAAAAATTAGAGAAAGAAGGGAAATATTCAGAAGCCATTCCCCTTTTGGACATAGCAATCGAAAAAGATCCTGAAAATATTTATGCTTTAATAAATAGAGGTGTTGACAAATCAATTTTAGGAAATTACCAAGGTGCGATTGACGATTATAACAGAATAATTGAAATTGACAAAGCCAACTCTCTTGCATTGCTAAACAGAGGAAAGAATAAAACGAGACTCGGGGATTATGATGGAGCGATTATTGACTTTGAAAAAGCAATTAAGACAAAAGGGGGCGAATTGCTGTATTTTGATGCGGTAGAAAACCCCTTTCTTGATACAGGTTTCGAATTTGATGTTGCTATGGAAGAAATTCGCTTTGAAAGGGGCATCGCAAGATATAATATAGATAGTCTAAAGCTGGCACTCGAAGATTTTAATTTTTGTTTGAAAATGAATTATGAAAAACCAGCAAGTCTTTATTGGCGAGGAATAATCTATGTGGCGTATGGAATGAATAAGGAAGGATGTGCGGACTTAAATGAAGCGCAAAAACTTGGAGACCCAGATGCTCAAGAAATAATTAACAAATACTGTAAATAAAGAACGAAAAGCTACTGCGATGTTTAATTTTAGAACGCAAGAAGAAGAAAGTGCCGATCAAAAATTATGGTTCAAAGCAGAAATGACCCATAGACAATTTAAGGCACTATCACATAAGCTAAATGAATCAGATATTGAGAATGAAATACTCAATTTAAAATATTTTAAAGATTCATTATCAGCATCCAAAAGCTTAACTCTTAGTGAGGTTGAAATGTGGCTAACAAATTCTTGGAACACGGAAAATGTTCTTTTTCATAATCATAGCATTATTGAAAACACAGGTCAATCCTTTGCTATGCAATGGGCATTTCCTCAAGCATACTATTCGGCATTTTGTTCTATTTTAGCTTTCTTTAAGTCTGTAGGTTTTACACAAACTAGCCACACACAAGTACTCAAAGAGTTTGGAAACTTATTAGAAGCAGGTAAATACCCCGATTCAATCGCAATGTATTCTACGGGTAGTAAAAAATCAATTACATACCATAACATTGAGAAACCAGATGTAGAAAATTCTATTGATTTAGATTTAGATAAGCCTCAAACTGTAGACAATCAAATATGTCAATTTCTTAAGTCTACCCGTGAATTAATGTCTGACAATCAAGCACCAAAAATGAAGTTTAAAGCTAAAAACGGAAAAGTTAGAAAAAATCTAACCGCAGATATGTGGGAGAAAGTTTCAAAATCTATAGGTAATACAACAATAATGGATCTTTTATATAGGAAAAGAATAAAAGCGAATTATCTGGATATTGAAATTTTCAATTCCAAAGAGTTCAAAGCAGAAGAAGTATTAAACAATTTATGTCAAGTGATTAATCGGTTAAATCTCGTAAATGAAGTATATGTAGCAAAAGCAATCGGTATAGATAAATATGAAAGCATGCTAAAAAAACATTTGAACTCAGTGAAAAATGAAATAGCAGAAACCAGATTCAGGACTATCAAATCTATTATTGAATCATAAAATAAAAAAGAAACATTGTATAAAACCCATTTGCTCACCACCTTGTGGCAAATTGGGTGCTAATGCTCCCGCAATTTATGCTTGTATTTAATAGCCATCAACTAAAGATATTGCAATTAATGAAGTTTATCAGTTTGCGGAAAAAGCATAAATTGCTACTTTCAGTATTTCATAGCCTAGTATAGCAAACGCATTTTATATAGGCTTTGGCGAGCATTACTACAAGCATGAAGAAACTACTTTCAATATTATTTTACGGCACTTTGTTAGGTTGTGGAACTCAAGAACCAAGTCCAATAATCGGATCTTGGAGCCAATGCTTAAAAGATGGGACTTACAAGGAATATAAAATTGCCAACCATTATACAACAACATCGGTTTCAGACTTTCCTGAAAATGATTATGATGAGGGAATTTCCTTTTACAAGTGTTATATTCAAGACAGTTTATTAATCATTTCTCAAGGCATCAATGTTGATTTAATCAATCCGCCTGAAACTCTCCGTTTTGAATCTATCTCTTATGATAAAATTACTATGAAGAATCAATTTGGCATTTCTGAACTGACCAGATTAAAGGAAGAGATTCCAGACGTTGACTCTACCAACTTCGAACTCTGGGGTAAGTCGTATCTTGATGGATTTCTTAAAAGAGCTGAACTTGCTAACTGCCCTGACCTAAGGACAAAAGAAGAAAAAAAACCTAAAATAGCACTTGGAGCCGTGGAAGAGATCCTTGATGAGATGATAGATATTGATGAATTACCTGAATGGGCAAAAATTAAATATTCGAAATATGAAGATATTTTTGAACTCTCACATAAGTTGTTGCCAAGTTTCTTAGAAGAAGATTTTACGGGTGACGGAACCCTAGATATAGCTATATTTGTAAGCAAAAAAAGCGAATGAAAAGAAAGGAGTTTTATTTCTCCTTGGTGATGGTGATTTTATGTTTCTTGCTGGGGCAGGAAATTCTTTTGGCTCTGGTGGGGACAATTTTGACTGGGCAGACTCTTGGGAAGTATTGGACCAGCGGGTAACTCACGAAACAACATTTCTTGAAAGCGGAGACATTGATGCCACTCGTGAGGTTGAACTTGATCACGCTGCAATAAGCATTAGGCAAGAGGAAGGTTATGGAGGACTCATCTATTACGATGGTGAGAAGTTTATTTGGATCCACCAAGGAGACTAAACGACTCGGTAACATCAGCTATATACTATGGCGGTTTTGCAGGTAATTGAAATATTTTCACTTTTTGCTATCTTTAGCTAAAACGGCTAATTAGACGGTTTAAATCCGCCATTGTGCAGCCCAAGCGTTTATGCCAATAGTTTGTGGCTATTTCGGTCAGACCATGCCAGCGATTTCGGTCAAATGATGCCACTTTGAAAGATGCTGCAAAGTACTAAAAATTATTTATTCATTCTTTAAAATTCCTTTTCTTAATGACTCTCCTTTTAGGTCTATTCTGTGAG
>JBBSPJ010000106.1:0-11743 GCA_038258905.1 Cytophagales bacterium | reverse complement strand
TTAGAGAAAAGTTAGATAAAGAAACGGTAGTGTCGGATAAAGAACTTAAATATTATGTAGATGAAATCATCCGTGAAGATCTTAGAATTTCGTCTTATAACACTTTACTAGCTGCAAAGAAAAATGCATTAGCAATAAAGGACTATTACAATTTTGTAAATGCCTTCCAACTATACGAAAAGGGGGATGAGTCTTTTGGTAACATCTGCTGTTTGTCTATAGAAAAGGCGGAAAAATTGCTAAGAAAAGGAAAGTAAAACAACAACCATGTTGTTGCCAAAAATCATTGAATTACTCATGAAAAGATAAAGTATGGCACTAGGAAAATTCACTCTTACATTACTTATAATTGCCTTTCTAGGTTGCAGCTCGAAAAAGCAGGAATCCGGCTTGAACGGTACCTCCCCTGACATTAAAATAGTTAGTGAAATGAAAAATGTGATGTGGAAGGGTGAATTAGGAAGCAGCATAAACCTTGACACCATTCAAGGTAAAACTGGCCTTTATGGGCTTGGGCCAAAAAGTTATCTCACAGGTGAATTATTGATTATTGATGGCGAAAGTTATAAATCGACAGTAATATCAGATTCAACTATGAGGGTAATAAAGAGTTTTGATGTTTCAGCCCCCTTCTTTGTATATACCCACATTAAGGAATGGGATGAGTTTGAAATACCACTAAACATTAAATCGATCAAGGATTTAGAGAAGTTTGTAGATGATAAAACAAGCAAGTATAAAAGACCTTTTGCATTTAAATTGAAAGGAAAGGTTTTAAAAGCACTGATTCATGTTCAAAATTTACCAATAGGAACAAAAGCCTCCTCTCCTCAAGAGGCTCATCAGGGGCAAGTAAATTATGAATTAAAGTATGAAGAATCAGAAATCGTTGGTTTTTTCTCCACAAAACACCAAGGTGTTTTTACACATCATGATTCATTTCTACATATGCACCTCATTACAAAAGATAAAAGCAAAATGGGGCATTTGGATGAGGTGGAAATAGGTAAAATGATGCTCTATTTACCAAAGAAATAACCAGATCATTCAATGAGTTGCATTTTTACCATAGATTTAGCAATTAAAGTTGATCATTTATTTCCGTAAAATCGTTCATAAATTCATCGCTTAAAATTTAACCCTTATCAACAGAATGAGAAAGATACTTCCTATTCTTTATATCATAAAATACAGACTATCCCTTACGAAGCTATGGCTAGGAAAAAAGCTGGGATTAATCCGCTCGGTCATGATTATGCCCTATCAGGGTTTTGGGAATGATAAGGAATTGTTTCTGTTGGGAAGAGTATTGAAAGACAAAGGCATTGGCATTTCGAAATTGGAAGATAGCAGGTGGCGTAACTTCAAAAAAATGTATAAACGCTTTATGACCTGGGAAATCCCAAATGCTAAATTGGAAGCATCTATTGATAGTATCAAAAAAACAACAACAACGGATGAGGAAGGTTATTTTGAATTTAAAATTGAATTATCTCAGCCCCTAATCAGTGGCAACTCTTGGCAGAAAGTGAGAGTAGAATTGCTTAGTGAAATAGTTAAAAACCAACCAGCTCCGGTAGTTGATGCATATGTTTTTATTCCTTCTGAAAATGTGGAATTTGGCGTAATTTCAGATATCGATGATACTGTTGTGCCTACTGGAGCCACCAGATTATGGGAAATGTTTAAAACCACATTTTTAGGCAATGCACAAACAAGAATTCCTTTCCAGGGCGTAGCTTCCTTTTACCAGGCGCTATCCAAGGGACTAGTGGGAAAAGAAAACAACCCTTTCTTCTACGTTTCCAGCTCTCCGTGGAATTTGTACGATTTCCTGCAGGAATTAATGGAGGTTCATCACCTTCCGCAGGGCCCATTGATGCTAAGAGATATAGGTTTGTCAAGAGAGCATTTTATTTCGGGTAGCCACAAAAAGCATAAGTTGATCCAAATTGAGAGAGTATTCGACATCATTCAAGAAATCCCATTTATCCTCATTGGTGATTCCGGACAGCATGATGCGGAAATTTACTTACAAGTAATAAAGGATTATCCCGGTAGAGTAAAAATGGTTTATATCCGTGATGTTAATACGGCTCATCATAAAACGATGCTAAAATTTGTAAAGCAGTTCAATAAGTTAGGAGTAGAAATGATGCTAATTACAAACACAATAGAAGCGGCCCAGCATGCGGTTTCCAAAGGATGGATTTTGGAAGAGGATATTGCTGATATTGTAGCCGATAAAAAAGAAGATGAGGAAATGGTTTGATTATTAGTACTGCAATTTCTGTTTTGATGAATATCGATAGAAGAAGTAATAGAAATCAGTTTTTTTAAGCATCAATGGATTTAGTCTTTCATTCTGATATAATTTAGGGTTAGATTATGAAGTAACTTATTTTAGAAGGTGATAATTAATGCAGAAAAGTCAACTAAATAAATATATGAAAATCAATTTACAAGAGAAATTTTCTAAAATCGAAAAGCATTGGCATCCTTACATTATAGGAGAGTTAAACGATAATTTTGTTAAACTAGCTAAGCTTAAGGGAGACCTGGTTTGGCATAGTCACCAACAGGAAGATGAAATGTTTGTAGTAATAAGCGGCACCCTCATGATGGATTTCAAAGACGGAAAAACCATAGCAACCAAACCGGGGGAAATTTTGATTGTGCCAAAGGGAGTGGAGCATAGGCCTTGGACAAAAGAAGAAGAAGTAACTGTAATGCTCATTGAACCCAAAACCACTCAACATACCGGCGAACTAAAGGTGGAACAAACAGTGGAAAAATTGGAGTGGATATAGCATAGAAACGGAAATTAAAGTGCATTTCCATTGCTATTCCTAAAATTTTATGATTTTGTAAAAGATAATGAAGCAACTAATAAACCGTTTGTTCACCTAAATATTAGATAATGTACTAACCCCATATATGAAAAGTATTTTAATTTTTTTATTTACCCTCTTAATAGTCTCTTTAGTCTCTTGCAGGCACGAACCAGTAGGACACGAAATAACAATAAATAGAATGAAGGTTTTGTATACTCAAGGTGATATAAAGGAATTAACCTTTACTGGCAAAGGAAGTTGGGTTTTAGCAGAGTTAACAGATGAAGCCATCACTTCCAAGAAATATGGTGATGAAATAAACCACTTAATGAATCAAGGAATAATAATTAAAGATACAGATTTTAGGTTTATGGTAAAAGTAGTAACTCTACAGCAGTTTATAACTGAGTTAAAAAATAGTACTGGAAAATCTCCTGAAATAAAAATGATTAAATAAAAAGCAATTTGTCAGCCAACATTAAACTAAAATCTTCCTAATGTCTCCTTTACTAATATTTCTTTATTCAACATCCATTACATTTTCTTCTATGCTACTCGGAATAGCCATTAATGGGTTCCTTAAGAAGAAAGCATTTTATAAAAACCTCTCAAATTTCCACTTTATCAAGGATGATCTATTTTATAAAATTCTAGGAATAAATATGATTAGGTGGTTGGTTTCAAAAACTTATTGGAAATATGCCAATCCTCATTTTATAATTAAGAAACGGCCAGGTGTGGCAGAGCTTCTAGCTATGAGAAGCGAAATGACCAATGCGGAAATAAGTCATTTAGCAGGATTTGTCATTGTCGGTGTGGTGTCGGTATTTTTATTAATAAATCAAAAACTAGAGTTTAGCATCATATTAACAATAATGAACATTTTGTTTAATCTTTATCCGGCACTATTGCAGCAAAAGAACAAAAGTAGAATAAGCCAATTTTTAAAAAGCATATAACTATAAATAATGAGTTTCACCACCAAGTAATACACATTGGATTTCAGAGAATATCTAGGATTAGAGTAAGAAATAGTTTACTTTAGTAGTGATATCGTAAATACTTATAAATTCTTGCTTTAAACTATCTAAACAACCAATATCGTGAAAAAGGCATTATTAACTTCAATTATAGGAATTCTAGTAACCAATTTTATAATTGGGCAAAATATGCAGGATTATAATGCCTTCGTGGCAAAAGCAGATTCCTTATACAATGTGGAAGAATATAGTCAATCCTCCTTAGAATTTGAAAAAGCTTTTGATGCATCAGAAGGAAAGGCATTTCCGCATGACAGATATAACGCAGCTTGTTCCTTTGCACTATCAGGCAATTCCGAAAAGGCTTTTTACCATCTAATTTATTTAGCAGAACATAAGCTAGTGAAGTATAAAGACTACAACCATATTACTACTGATACAGATTTAAATTCCCTTCACAATGATGAGCGTTGGAATAAATTAATTGAATTAGTGAAAGCTAATAAAGAGGAAGCTGAAAAAAATCTAGATAAATCACTTGTTGCGATCTTAGACTCGATATATGAAGAAGATCAAAAATACCGAGCACAGATAGATGGCATCGAAAAGAAATATGGTCGTGATTCTAAGGAAATGCAGAAACATTGGGGCTTAATCAACCAAAAGGATAAAAGAAATGTTATCGAAATTCAAAAAATTCTGGACGAACGCGGCTGGTTAGGTGCCGATGTGATAGGAGAAAAGGGAAATACCACCTTATTTGTTGTCATTCAACATGCTTCATTAGAGATTCAGGAAAAGTATTTACCTATGATGAGAGATGCCGTAAAGCAAGGAAATGCAAGAGCTGGCAGTCTGGCTCTTTTGGAAGATAGAGTAGCTTTAGGCAAAGTAGAAAAGCAAATTTACGGTAGCCAGATCGGACGCATAAAAGAAACCGGCGAATATTACCTACTACCACTAATCGACCCCGATAATGTGAATAACAGAAGAACTGAGGTAGGGCTTGGTCCTATTGAAGAATACATCTTCCATTGGGATATGAGCTGGGATGTGGAAGATTACAAAAAGAAGTTACCGGATTATGAAGCCCTTCAGAAGGGTAAGTAATTGGTTTGATGAAATAAAAATGAAGAAATATAAAAACTAGTGCAGGTCTCAAAATGTTATAGTTCTTTGAGTTTATGAAGGAAATTCATTAACTTTATTATATGACAACTAAAGAAAAACTTAGAAATATTATCCTCAATAAGGTCAAGAAACTTTCGGATGAGAAGCTAGTGAATCTAGACACCTTTCTAAACGATCTGGAATCTCAATTCACTACAGAGAAATCAAGTTTGTCTTTTAGCGGTATTTTTCGTGATTTAGAGTTAGATGATTTAACAACTAAACTCTATGAAAATAGAAAGGACAATAACGAAAGAGTATTGGTAGAGAACTAAAAATAGGAAGATGATTGCATTGAAGGGTACATACGAAAATGGAAAAGTAAAACTAGACGGAGAAGGACCCGCTATGAAAAAAACTGCCGTAATTGTTACTTTTCTTGAAGAATTTTCAAATGGTGATGATAAGGAAAGATTGAAATTTGAGGATTTTTCATTTCGTGCTTCCAGAGAACAAACAAATCGTTTTAAAGGATCGATATCTGACTCAATAATTGAAGAAAGAAGATCGGCACAATGAGAATATTTCTCGATACATCATCTCTAATCAAATTATATCATTTTGAAATTGGCACATTAGAACTTGACGTTTTTTTTGAAGAAAATAGTATTACCGAAATATGCCTATCTGAATTAACAAAAATCGAGTATGATTCTGCAATCTGGAAGAAAGTCAGAGTGGGTGATCTCAATAAAACCGAGTCAGAGGCACTGATTTCCTCCTTTAGAGCTGACTATGGAAAGTATACCTTCATCAACTTAAATACAAAAACTGTTGAGAAATCACAAAAACTAATTGCAACCTACGGTATGGAAGGTCTTAGAACACTTGATTCATTACAATTAGCCTCTGCTTTAATTGAGCAAACAGAAATAGATTTCTTTATCAGCTCTGATAAGTTATTAAATAAATTGGCAGAAAAAGAGAATTTTAAGATAATGATATAATGGGTGCTTGTAATACAAATAGTAATATTATAACAGTTTGAAATGCTTATTTCAATTAACCTTTACTATAATTTGATAAAATTATAATTGAAATCCTTTCAAACTTCATCATTAAATAAGCCATGAAACAAATAGGTTTAATATTCATTTTTATTTCTATCTCTATTAAAGTGATTGCTCAAAACTTAAACACTATTGAGTCGAATCCATCTGTCAATATTATAAATCAGTTTAGTGAGGTTGATCTAAGTAGTTTATTTAAAAATAACTACGGTTCTTATGATGGGGTTATTGGTGCTAAACACCAAAGAATTAGGATTTACTTTGACTCCATTATTAAATCTGATGATGAAGATTTTAACTATATTGTTTCTGGTAGAACAAAGGTTAAAGAAAACGTATGTGATTTTAAAGGGACTATAGTTTTTTACTACGCCAACAAAGACGCTTCTTTCAAAAATGAAAATGAGACGAATGAAATAGATGGCATCCTTAAAGCAGCTTATATATTTCGTGAAAACCCCGATCAAAAAAGCACTGGTCTTTTTAAAGGTGAAATAATCTCCTACTGGACTTTTGAAGATGGAAATGTAAAATTAGGAACTGGCGCTTATACTTCAATCGATTATGGTTTTGCTTTTCAGGGTAGTTGGCAGGGATATAAATCGGACAATATATCTAGGTGCTGTTGGAGTAATTATAAAATACCTTGCACACCAGATGACTTTAATGTGAGTGATGGACCTGATGTAATCCCAAATATTAAATATAAAGATGCAGGCTGGGAAAACCTGAATATTATTTACACATCACATCCTGAATCAAACGATTTTATAAAAGCATCAAAAGCTGAAAAGAAGGCATCTAATTGGTGGATGGAAGAAAAATAATCAAGCTATAATCAAAAATTGTTTAATAACTAACTAGAGCACTTCTGTTAAATACCTCAATGTTTTGAGTAATTTTAAAATAAATACTGAATTAATATTGCATGAAAATACTATTGACAATCCTAACTTTTCTAATAATTGAAAGTAGCTACGCCCAAACGAACATTAAAGTGGGGGAAAAGGCACCTGAAATAAATATAACGCATTGGATAAAAAATGTCCCCGATGACAAAACATTGAATAATAAATATATTGTTTTAGAATTTTGGGCTACTTGGTGCGGCCCCTGTATAGCAGCTGTTCCACACATGAATGAAATTCAAAATAAATTCAAGAATAATGACCTAATTTTTCTATCTCTTACAGATGAAAACATTGAAAAGGTAGAAAGAACTTTAAAAAGAATTGACTTCAAATCAACTGTTGTTAGCGATATTTCAAAAAGAACATTTATTGAATTTGGAAACGGTAAAGACGGTTTAGTTGCTTATCCATTAACTGTTTTAATTGACAACAGAGGAATAATCAAGTGGATAGGGGAGCCAAAACAATTAAGCGAAGAATTGATGAAATCTTTTCTAGCAGATAGTGAAACAAAAAGTTCTTCTAGTAAAGAATCTGATAAGAATAAAATAATTGAATTTGACAACTTACGAAATGGTAAATCGATAGATTATTACTTTCATTTATCACAAACAGATTCAAATGAAAGTTCAATAACTTCTTTAGGGAACAATTTTTTTGAAATTAAAGCCAAAACACTAGAGCAAATTTATTCAGAAATTTTTGACAATATACATATTGAAATTCCTAGCGAAATTAGGTCTGAAAAATATGACTTAACCTATAAAAATGTTGATAAGTCAAATGCTCTAAAGAAACTTGAAGAAGATATATTAGATTATTTAGAGCTTAGCAAGCGAAAAGTCAGCAAGGATATTGTAGTTTTTGAATTAGAGATTTACGATCGTAAACTGCTTGAACCTGCAATTGATAAAAGTTTTTCTTCTAAATCAGGTGCGGGAGAAAAAATGATTTTTACCAATACCAACATAAATGAGTTAGTTTCAGAATTATCTAAAATTCATAATAAAGTTTTTCAATATAAAAAGAGACACAAGAAAACCTATGATTTTATAATTGAAGTAGCTACATTAAATAAAACCATAGAAAGTTTAGAGTCTTATGGTGTAAAAAGCCATAAATACACTAAAAAAAGTGAAGCGGATATATTAGAATTTAACAAATAAAGGCTACACACAAGTGAGACTATATTCTCATTAAATAATAGAGTCAAAGCATCCCTCTGGATTTTTTTCGTATTGAAGTAAGATTACTTTCAATAGAAATGAGAACAAAATTTTTCTCACCCCCTAATTCTCTTCAACCTCCTCTTTATCCCCAAAAAACCGCTTCTGAAATACCAAAATAATAGTTACTCCGGTGAAAATAGAGGCATCGGCTATGTTGAAGATAGGCCAAAGTGATAGGTAATCACCGCCCCAATAGGGTACCCACTCAGCTACTCTGCCTTCCCAAATATCGATATAGAACATATCCACTACCTGCCCATGGAACCAGGGAGTAATGGAATTATAAGGTGCATTATCCAGGAAAACACCATAAAAAGTACTGTCGATCACATTCCCCATGGCGCCTCCTAAAATCAGCGCCATGCTCCACAAAACACCCGGGTGGGTATTGTCTTTTGCCAGTTTATATAAATAATAAGCTATAAAAACCATGGCAACCAACCTAAATAAGGTTAAGCCTAATTTTCCATATTCTGAGCCAAATTGCATCCCAAAAGCCATTCCCGGATTTAAGGTGTAATATAATTTAAACCAATCGCCAAAAACAGGAATCTGCCCACCGGAACCTAGTTCCATATTGAAATGCACAAATAACTTAACAGCCTGATCGAGGATAATAATGGCTATGGTCAGGAAAAAATACTTAGAATACTTCACTCGTTTAAATTTTTATAAGGAAATGGATAGTTTAATTGTTAATTCATCAATCTCAAAAGTTGTACTATTATCAACTTTCGCACTCAAATCTAATGAAAGTGCCTGAGTTTCCTCACAAATATAGGCTTTGTTTTGATTTATGGCTTCATCCACTAAAGTATCACCTTGTTCCACCAATACATGGATTTTATCCTGCACTTCCAAGCCCTGGTCTTTGCGCAAGTTTTGAATCCTGTTCACCAAATCTCTGGCAATGCCTTCTTTCCTCAGCTCATCATCAATGTTAATATCTAAAGCCACAGTAATGCCTGCTTCGGTAGCTACCGACCAGCCCGGGATATCTTTAGAAGTGATTTCTACATCTTCCAAAAGCAAAGTGACTTCCTCACCTTCTAAGTTGATGCTGATTTGATTCTCTCTCTCAATGGTGGCGATTTCTTTCTGCCCCCACTCATTAATTATATTGGCTACCAACTTCATTTTAGGTCCGAAATGCTGACCTAGTTTCCTGAAATTAGGCTTCACATTTTTCACCAATACTCCGGAAGCATCATCAATATATTCAACAGCCTTCACATTTACTTCTGAAAGGATAAGATCTTCCACCGCTTGTATTTGCTGTTTGGTTTCTTCATTCAATACAGGCACCAGTATCTTAGCCAATGGCTGTCTTACCTTAATTTTCTGCACTTTACGGATAGAATGCGTTAAAGAACTGATCAGCTGAGCTAAATACATTCTTTCCTCTAAAGCTTTGTCTATTACCTGATCGTCTGCAGTTGGGTAATCTACCAGATGGACTGAAAGTGAAGTGTCTCTTTTACTTACTTCATTCAAGTCTTTAAACAACTGATCCATGTAAAATGGCGCAATTGGGGCAGAAATGATGGCAATTTTCTCTAAACACTCATATAACGATTGATAAGCGCATTTTTTATCCTCATTATATTCACCCTTCCAGAACCGTTTCCTGTTCAAACGCACATACCAGTTGCTTAAATCATCGGCTACAAACTCCTGAATTAATCTTGCAGCGCGTGTAGGCTCATATTGATCGTAAGCTTCGTTAGTAGCTTTCACCAAAGAGTTGAGTTTAGATAAAATCCATCTATCGCTTTCTGTTCTTTTCCTTAAAGGGATATAATCATCTTCAAAAGTGAACCCATCCAGGTTGGCATATAAAGCAAAGAAATTATACGTGTTTTGCAAAGTTCCGAAGAATTTTCTTTGAACTTCCTCCACGCCTTGCATGTTAAATTTCAGGTTATCCCACGGGTTGGCATTGCTGATCATGTACCAACGTGTAGCGTCAGGACCGTATTTCTTTAGTGTAGTAAATGGGTTGATGGCATTGCCCAATCGTTTGGACATTTTATTACCATCTTTATCCAATACCAAGCCGTTGGCGATTACATTTTTAAAGGCAACTTTATCAAACAACATCCCAGCAATGGCATGTAAGGTAAAGAACCAGCCTCTTGTTTGATCTACTCCTTCCGCAATAAAGTCTGCAGGGTAATTTTTATCAAATATCTCTTGGTTTTCGAAAGGATAATGCCACTGTGCATAAGGCATGGCACCTGAATCGAACCAAACATCTATCAAATCCGGCTCGCGTGTCATTTTCTGACCAGTATCGCTTACCAGAAAAACATCATCCACATAAGGACGGTGTAAATCAAAATCTTCCGCCAATTCTCCTTGCATAAATCCGGCTTTCACAGATTTATTTACTTCATCCCTTAATTCTTGTAAAGATCCGATGCATTTCAGCTCTTTTCTATCCTCCGTTACCCAAATTGGCAATGGAGTACCCCAGTAGCGTGAGCGACTCAGGTTCCAGTCCACCAAATTCTCCAGCCAGTTGCCAAATCTGCCTTCTCCGGTGGATGCCGGTTTCCAGTTAATGGTTTTATTAAGCTCCACCAATCGGTCCTTCATGGCGGTGGTTTTGATGAACCACGAATCTAATGGGTAATATAAAATGGGTTTATCCGTACGCCAGCAATGTGGGTAGGAGTGTTCATATTTTTCTACTTTAAAAGCTTTATTATCTTCCTTCAGCTTTATGGCGATTAGAACATCGGTCGGTTTAAAATCCGCTTCGTTTCGCGTGGCATCATCGTAGTATTCTTCCTTTACAAATTTATTGGCAAAATCAGTTACCTCGGCCACAAATTTCCCCTGCTTGTTCACCAAGGGAGCAGGCTGTCCTTGCTCATCAGTTACCATTACAGCCGGCACATTATTTTGTTGCGCTACCCGGAAATCGTCTGCACCAAAAACCGAGGCGGTGTGAACAATACCTGTACCATCTTCGGTGGTGACAAAATCTCCCGGGATTACACGGAAAGCATTTTGCTCTAATTCTTCTGATGTTACATAAGGCATTAATTGTTCGTAGCGAACTTCCACTATGTCGGAGCCTTTAAAGCTTTGCTTAATTTCAAAAGGAATTAACTTATCCCCTTTTTTATAATCTTCCAGAGCTATGTCTTTTGCTTTTTCAGAAAAGTGTTTACCCACTAATGCTTTTGCCAAAATTACTGATACAGGCTCGAAAGTGTAAGGGTTGAAGGTTTTCACTTTAACATAATCAATCTTCTCGCCTATGGCCAAAGCACAGTTAGAAGGCAATGTCCACGGTGTGGTAGTCCAAGCCAGAATGCGTACATCTTCATTTTCTTCTTCAAAAAGAAATGCTGATTTATCCGTTTTCTTCACCTTAAATTGTGAAGTAACTGAGGTATCTTTCACATCTCTGTAAGTACCTGGCTGATTAAGCTCATGAGAACTTAAACCAGTACCCGCAGCAGGTGAAAATGGCTGCACAGTATAGCCTTTATACAATAATCCTTTATCGAAAAACTTCTTCAGCAAGTGCCAAAGGGTTTCCATATATTCTCTTTCGAACGTGATATAAGGATTATCTAAATCTACCCAATAGCCCAT
>JBBSPJ010000105.1:0-11811 GCA_038258905.1 Cytophagales bacterium | reverse complement strand
TGCCAATATGCTATTGCGCAGAACACGTGATTTTGCCCAAATTAAAGGAGATGGCACCATCAATAAAGCTATAGCTGAGTATGCTTTAAATGCGTTGGATGTTGATGAACACGGTTTAGATGAGATGGATAACCGTATTCTTACCACTATTATCGAAAAGTTTAAAGGAGGACCGGTAGGTTTGGGTACCATTGCCACCGCTGTAGGTGAAGAAGCCGATACTATAGAGGAGGTATATGAGCCGTTTTTAATACAGGAAGGTTACATGAAAAGAACAGCTCGTGGTAGGCAGGTAACAGAGTTGGCTTATAAACATTTGGGAATAATTCCTCCTACTCGCACAGGAAGCTTATTTGATTAATTTTATATACACTTGCTTATCCCGAGCATTTGCTGTTAGTTTTAAAAAATGCAAGATCAGAAATCGCATAACTCTCAAATTATAAAATCCATAGCAAAAGAAATGGGTTTTCAGTTTTGCGGTATTTCAAAAGCTGAATTTTTGAAAGAGGAAGCACCTCGACTGGAAGCTTGGTTGAAACAGAATTATCATGGGAAAATGGCCTATATGGCTAATCACTTTGATAAGCGATTAGATCCCACTAAGTTGGTAGAGGGTGCAAAATCAGTGGTTTCATTATTATATAATTATTATCCTTCCGAAGATTTAGCGCATGATGGCACGTACAAAATTGCCAAGTATGCATATGGAAAAGACTACCATTTTGTAATAAAAGATAAGCTAAAAGAATTTTTAGAGCGGATTAGGGAAGAGATTGGCGAAGTGGG
This sequence comes from Cytophagales bacterium, assembly GCA_038258905.1. Lineage (GTDB taxonomy): Bacteria > Bacteroidota > Bacteroidia > Cytophagales > Cyclobacteriaceae > Marivirga. The sequence continues at coordinate 11,022 of JBBSPJ010000105.1, read as the reverse complement.
AGGCAGGGCTTTTGTAGATTCTGCTCCGGTAATGGAAAGGCAATGGGCGGCCAAAAGTGGTTTAGGTTGGTTAGGGAAAAACTCATTATTGCTGAATAAGCAAAGAGGAAGTTTCTTTTTTTTAGCTGAACTCATTTTAGATCTTGATTTGGAACCCGATGGGCCCGTAAAGGACTATTGTGGAACCTGCACCAAATGCATTGATGCCTGCCCAACAGATGCTATAGTGGGTAATCAGGTGATTGATGCATCGAAATGTATTTCCTATTTAACCATAGAATTAAAAGAGGAAATCCCTACCGAATTCTCAAATAAAATGGAAGACTGGATGTTTGGTTGCGATATCTGTCAGGATGTCTGCCCATGGAACAGGTTTTCTACTCCTAATAATGAACCTGAATTCAATCCCCACCCTGAATTAAATAAAATAGATAAGCCTGCCTGGGAAGAATTGACGAAAGAAGTTTTCAATGAGATATTCCGGAAGTCGGCCGTAAAGCGGACCAAATATGAGGGGTTAAAAAGGAATATTAATTTTTTATCTTAGGGGGTAAATTAAAAAGCCTCCCAATGGGAGGCTAAAATGTTATTAATTAAACAGTAGAGAAATGTTTGTTGAGAACATCATTGTACTTCGATCCAAAATGTCGATAGCACCAATCCTTTAACGTATACAGCTCTTTTTCCACTAAAAGAGCAATAGCTTTTACCAACTCCTTTTCAAATAATCGCTTATCAAAGCTAACTTTCGAAAGTATTGATTTTACGTAATCTAACATAGCTATTTTGGTTTATGTTGTAGATAAAAAAATAAAGAACTTTCTGTTTCTTTGTGAAAACTAATATAGTAATTTTCTATTAGAACAGGAAATTATACTGTAATTTTAACGTTGAAAAATCACATAAATTTCATTTTAATACGGAGATAGCAATGATTAGGTTAGGAAAATTTATTTCATTTTTCATTTTTCAAGTAATACTACTATCCTCTCTGCATGCGCAAGAGATATCTATTGAATTGGGTCCTTCTGAAATAGCTATAAATCAAGCGTTTACAATAACAGTGAAGCTGGAGGGAGAGACATTAAAATCCTACAATAATTTCCCGGAAATTAAGGGGTTGATTAAAAGAGGAACTTCAAGTAGCTCATCTACTAATATTTTTAATGGTCAGGTTACACGGAGCCAGAGTGTAACGCAAACTTATGTAGCAGAAAGGGAAGGCGCCATCACCATACCTACTTTTACTATGATTATAAATGGTAAACAAGTAAGCTCACAGGGGAAGACCATAAAAGTGGGGCCTGCGCAACAAAGGCAACAACAAAGAAGATATGATCCTTTTGGAAGTGATCCTTTTGAAGATTTCTTTGGAAGAGGTAACGAGTCAGATGAATTTATTGATGTGAAAGCGGATGCCTTCTTTTCCCTCACTACCAATAAGAATGAAGTGTATGTAGGTGAGGGTATAAATGCTACACTGGCCTTTTATGTGTCGAACGAAAATCAAGCACAATTACAATTTCATGAGCTAACTACACAGCTGAACGAAATATTAAAGAAAATTAAGCCACAAAATGTGTGGGAAGAAAACTTCAGCATCGTAAATATTAAACCTGAGCCTATTAATCTAAATGGCAAAAGGTATAATGTGTATAAAATATTTCAGGCGACATTTTTCCCTCTAAATGAGCAGAACATTGAATTCCCCTCCGTAGGTTTAAAAATGGTAAAATATCAAGTTTCTAAAAATAGATCTGTATTTGGGCAAAATAGAAAAGAAGGTTTTCAAACATTTTATAGTAAGCCCAAAACAATAAAAGTAAAGCCATTGCCTGACCATCCTTTAAAAGATAATGTGCCGGTAGGTGATTATCAATTGAGCGAAACAATCAATAAGGTGAGTGCAGAAACAGGTGAAAGTATACAGCTTGATTTTGATGTGAGAGGCACCGGAAACATTGCTTATATATCTGAGCCTAATATAAAAAAAGATAAGAAGCTTGAAATTTACCCTCCAAATTCAAAAGAAAGGATTTCCCGAAGTGGAACTTCTGTGATGGGTACAAAATCTTTCAATTATTATTTATCCCCAAAGGAGCCAGGAGATTACGATTTATCTGATTATATCCAGTTTATTTATTTTAACACCAGCAAAAAGAAATATGACACGCTAAAATCACAATATTCAATAAATGTGACTGGAAGCAGTCTTAAAAATAAAGCGATCAGTGAAGCTTCCTCCCAAGGTTTGTTCTACGATAGAATTGAAAATGAACCAAATGAATTGAAAGCCATGGTAAATTATGACTGGTTGAAAATGCTCATGAATATTTTAATTGTGATAGCATTGGGCATTTCATTGTTCATATTATTCAAAAAGTCCTAAATTGCGCTTCAATTCTTAATAAATGAGTAACAGTTACGGAAAAATTTTTAAAATTACTACTTACGGTGAATCACACGGAGTTGGCATAGGTGTGATTATTGATGGCTGTCCTGCAGGAGTTTTGATTGATGAATCTCTTATTTTGAAAGATATGCAGAGGAGAAAACCGGGGCAATCAAAAATTACCACCCAAAGAAAAGAAGAAGACGAAGTGGAAATTCTATCTGGTGTTTTTGAAGGAAAATCAACAGGTACACCTATTGCATTAAGCATCCGAAATAAAGACCAGAAAAGTAAAGATTACTCCCATATAAAAGATAGTTACAGGCCTTCTCATGCTGATTTTACCTACGATAAAAAGTATGGAGTAAGAGATTACAGAGGAGGAGGACGCAGTTCAGCCAGAGAAACAGCAGCAAGAGTAGCAGCTGGAGCCATCGCTAAAATGATGTTGGCACATTATAATATCACAGTGGAGGCTTATGTATCTCAGGTAGGTCAGCTCAAGCTGGAAATTCCTTATCAGCAATTAAATATTTCCAAAGCGGAAGAAAACATAGTTCGTTGCCCAGATGCTGATACAGCAGATCGGATGATTCAGTTGATAGATGATACCCGTAAAAACAGAGATACCATAGGGGGCATCGTTTCATGTGTGATTAAAAATACACCCGTGGGTTTAGGCGAGCCGGTATTTGATAAATTGCATGCAGTATTAGGACAAGCCATGTTAAGTATTAACGCGGTAAAAGGCTTTGAATATGGTAGCGGGTTTGAAGGAGTAAAAATGTTAGGTTCGGAGCATAATGATGCATTTGAAAAACAAGGCGAAAAAATAATTACAAAAACGAATCATTCGGGAGGGATACAAGGTGGTATTTCAAACGGGGAAGATATCTACTTTAATGTAGCATTTAAGCCTATTGCTACCATAATGAATGATCAGGAAAGTGTTGATAATAAAGGTGATAAAGTAACTGTTTCTGGCAAAGGAAGGCACGACCCATGCGTAGTGCCCAGAGCTGTGCCTATTGTGGAGGCTATGGCAGCACTCACTATTGCAGACTTTATTTTGAGAGCAAAAACAAGCAAAATTGAATGAAAAAACTACCATTACATATTAAAATAATAATTGGATTAGGCTTGGGTATTATCTGGGCTTTTGTATCTAGTTACTTAGGATGGAATCAATTTACCATTAATTGGATAGATCCTTTTGGGACTATATTTATTAGAATTTTAAAAGCCATTGCAGTACCGTTGGTTTTGCTTTCTATCATTAGTGGGGTTTCCAGTTTAACTGATATTAATAAATTAGGGAAATTGGGCTTCAAAACGATCGTTTTTTATCTGTTTTCCACAGTTCTGGCGGTAGGAATAGGTTTAACCTTAGTGAATGTTATAAAACCGGGCAATTTCGTTGAAGAAGACCAGAGAATAAAAAACAGGATTAAGTATGAGTTATGGGTGAGTAATAACCCTGATGTGCCTCAACCAAAAGATGGCAGGTCTTTTTTAAATGAAGAAAAATTTGCTGAAAAAGTAAACAGTGCATTAAGTGAGCAAAGTATGGACTCCTTAAGGCAAGTGGCACAATCTACAGATGATAAGGTGGTAGCACTTTCAGAAACTGCGGAGCAATCGAAAGACCATGGGCCACTACAATTTTTTGTAGATATGGTACCTGAGAATGTATTTGGAGCGTTTAGCACAAACAGTAATATGCTTCAGGTGATATTTTTCGCTCTATTTTTTGGTATCACCTTAGCTATGCTGCCCAATAGTAAGGTGCAAGGGGTGTTGGATTTTGTGAATGGTGCCAATGAAGCTATTCTTAAAATGGTAGATATCATTATGAAGGCAGCGCCCTTCTTCGTATTTGCTTTATTAGCAGGGGTAATAGCCAAGATGGCTGATACACCCGCAGAAGTTTGGCAAATATTTAAGGGCTTAGGAAGTTACTCCATCACTTTAATGGTAGGCCTACTTTTTATGATTTTTGTTTTGTATCCCTTAATCATCAGTATTTTCATTAAAAAAATTAGCTATAGAGAATTTTTCAGGCGATTTAGTCCTGCGCAATTTTTAGCTTTTTCTACTTCAAGTAGTGCAGCTACCTTGCCCGTAACCATGGAATGCGTGGAAGATAATTTAGGAGTTTCAAGAAAGATTTCAAGTTTTGTGCTGCCTGTTGGGGCAACCATCAATATGGATGGTACCAGCATGTATCAGGCAATAGCGGTAGTTTTTTTAGCGCAATTGCACATGGTAGATTTAACTTTGGGTCAGCAGTTGACAATCGTGCTCACTGCTACGCTTGCTTCTATAGGCTCTGCTGCAGTGCCAAGTGCCGGTTTAGTAATGATGATTATAGTTTTAAATTCAGTAGGATTGAATCCTGCATGGGTAGCCATTATTTTTCCGGTTGATAGAATTTTAGATATGTTCAGAACGGTTGTGAACGTTACTGGGGATGCGACTGTTTCTACATTAATTGCACATAGTGAGGGTGAACTTAATGTGCCTGAAAACGTATCACACAATAAATAATTTTTAATATAAATCAAATTTAAAATGAGTACGCAGACACAACAACCTGTTACTATATATATGGAGGCAAATCCAAATCCAAATTCTTTGAAATTTGCCACCAACCAAATGCTTGTCCCTGAAGGAGATTCATTTGATTTTCCATCAGCTGAGTCTACCGAAAATGCTCCTTTGGCTAAATTATTATTTGAAAAGGAATACATAGACAGGGTGTTTTACATGAGTAATTTTGTGACTGTTACCAAAAAACCTGAGGTAGATTGGGTAGAGATTCAGAATGAAATTAAAGATATAATTAAAACATTTCTTGAAACGGGTCAGCGAATAATTGATTTAAAGCCTGCGGATTTGGTTGAAAAGCCCAATACCAGTGAGAATGCTGAAATAGAGGAGCAGATTAAAAATATTTTAGAGGAATATATTAAGCCGGCTGTTGAGCAGGATGGTGGTGCTATCTCTTTTCATTCTTATGAAAAAGAGCCTCAAAGAGTTAAGTTATTATTGCAAGGTGCTTGTAGTGGTTGTCCTTCTTCCACTATTACTTTAAAAGCAGGCATTGAAAATCTGTTAAAAAGAATGTTGCCAAATGATGTGAAAGAAGTAGAAGCGGAAGGGGTTTAAACCTCCTTCTTCTTTTTCAACTTCATTGAGTTCTGATAAATCGGTTAAAGCATGCATCATCAAAATTTATTAAAATGAGTAATATACGACCCTTTCATGTAGCCTTCCCGGTTACAAATCTTCAGGCCACAAGAAGGTTTTTTGAAGATGTATTGCAATGTAAAATTGGCAGATCTTCAGAAAGATGGGTTGATTTTGACCTTTATGGTCACCAACTTTCTGCGCATTTAACTGAACAGCCAATAGTAGAGCCACCTGCTAATCAGGTAGATGGTAAAAGTGTACCAATTAAACACTTTGGTGTAATTTTAGATTGGAATCAATGGCATGAGTTATCTGAGCGATTGGAGAAAAATAACATCGACTTCATCATTAAACCACATATCAGATTTGAAGGGGAAGTAGGTGAACAAGCTACTATGTTTTTCCTTGATCCAAGTGGAAATGCTTTAGAGTTCAAAGCCTTTAAAGATGATGCCTCTATTTTTCAATCTTAGGCACTTGCTTTTCGCAGTTAAGGATTAATAGTTATCAATTAAGATTATTTCATGAATCTGTTCTCTCAAAATGGAAGTAAAAGATTTATACCGTTTAGTGAAAAGAGGGGAGGGAGAAACCTTAGAATTTAAAAGGAAAGTAGCCCACCCTGAAAAAATTGTTAGAGAGGTGGTTGCTTTTGCTAATACCAAAGGAGGTGATCTTTTAATTGGTGTAGATGATAATGGCACCATTCCGGGTGTGAAATATGCTGAGGAGGAAATTTTTGTATTAAATAAAGCACTTTTCACCCTCTGTAAACCCAAAGTGCAATTCAAATATTACATTATTCCGCTAGATGAAGATGAAAACAGGTCTGTTGTGCATTATGAGATAGCGGAAAGTAAGAAAAAATTACATTACGCCTTGCCTGATGAGACCACCGAAAGAGGCAAGGCTTATGTGAGGGTGATGGATAAAAGCATACAGGCCAGTAAAGAAGTACGAAATATCATAAAGCTATCAAATAGAAGATCTACCAAAGTATTTTCAATTGAGGAAAATGAAAAATTACTGTTAAAGTATTTAGATGAGCATCCTTTAATTACACTAACTGATTTTCAGAAAATAAGTGGTTTAAATAGATATAATGCCTCGAGAATATTGGTGAAACTTACTTTATCTAATCTGATTAAGGTAAATCCTTCCGATAAAGAGGATACCTATAGTTTGGTGCCGATTATTAATTATTGAACTTGCCTAAATTAAAACAGAAAAGCACGGAGAGTTCGTCTTCGTGCTTTTTTGTTTTTTACATCATTAATATATTACTGAATTACAATAGCAGCTCTATTCAATTTACCGCCTTCTAAAGTGTCAGTTTGAACTCCTAACATGTTATTGTTCATCTCACCTTTGGTAGCATATACAAAATATACTTTTTCCTCTAAATCTTTAAAAGTTACTCTGCCTTTGCTGTCAGTTTTTTCCGGTCCGGCAACTGGGTTTTTGCTGCTTCTGTAATCTTCATTATTTCCATAAAGTGTTACAGTAGCACCTTCTTGTATATTTCCTAAATCATCCTGAATAGTAATGCGTAAATTGGTTTTTAGAAATTGATCAGTTTTTGGAGTAAACTGCAAGAAAGTGAATGAAATAAGGGTTAATATTAAAATACTTGCCTTTAATTTGTACATAATTTTTTCAATTTATTTGTTTAAAATACGTAAGATATCCCAATTAGTTCGTTACTTATGCAAACTAAGTGTATGAAATCAATTTTTATTGTCATTGCTTTTTGTATTACAAGTCTAACGGTAAATGGGCAGAATATTATCTCTAATTTACGGACTGATGCAAATGAGCGACATGCTAATGCAATTTTATCATTTGCCGGAGCAGGGCAAAGAATTCAGCAAAACATCAATTTTGAATTTACTGCTATTGCAGTAAAAAGCAAAATGATTCAAGACTTTTCAGATTTTGCGATCATCTCAAAGGAAGACACACTATATTTTACCAACGACACACATAGTCCCGAAAGCTCCGACTACAATTATTCTTCGTTAATTCATTTAAATATAGAGACTAGTAAACTCAACATGCTTTATCCTGTTGGTACTGAAGAAATAGAGCTAGTATTAATAAATGGTATTAATGATTTGGACATTGATCAAAATGAAAGAAGAATTGAAGAAAAAATCAATAATTGTGAATTACCCAATTTGATCCCTCAATCTGAGTGGAGAAGTGGCCTGAATCCTCCTAACTATTCCAGAAGTTTTACCACCACGCGCAATATGATTGTTCATCATTCAGCAGGGTCTAATAATGCTACCAATTACACACAAGTAGTGAGAGATATTTATATTCTGCACACACAGGAAAATGGCTGGTCGGATATAGGATATAATTATTTAGTGGCACCCAATGGAGTGCTTTATGCAGGAAGAGATCCTGCAGAGGGTGAACAGGGCGAGGTAATGGGTGCCCACTTCTGTGGTAGTAATGGTGGCACAATGGGCGTGTGTTTAATGGGTAATTATGATTTAAAAGATGCGACAGAAGCAACCTACGCTACTTTAAAGCAATTGCTTAGCTGGAAAGGCTTTACAGACGAGTTAAGTGTCCAATCTCAAAACCCACACCCTTTGAATAATAATTTAGGAGTGATAGCAGGCCATAGAGATGGTTGTAGTACACAATGCCCAGGAAATTACGTGTATGCCAGATTAACAGAAATACGCGCAGAAGTAGCTGAATCCATTGCCATATGTAACGGAGAAGAAGAAGAGGAAGAGGAGGAGGATGAGCCTGTAGTTGAATTACCGATTGAAGAAGATTCACTTCAGCGATTTGCTATTTACCCTAACCCAATAGGTGCAAATTTTGAATTGAATGTGGTGATTGATCAGGAGGATAGAAAAACATTGAAGAATCTTTACGTTTTTGATGCTTATGGCAGAAGTATTAAATGGGAAAGGTTGCAGTATCAGTCGAATCAGATAACATTGTATTTGCCTAAAACTTTAAAAACAGGGATGTATTTTCTATATGTAGTGAGGGAAGGTACTACTTTTCATAGGAAGTTTGTGGTGCAATAAGTTAATAAAAGGCCAAGTATAAATTTTGCAAAAGTTAGAATTGCCACACATTTTTTGTAAAATTTAGGGTTACTCTAATTTTTACACATAGAAATATCGTCCTTACAGGACTTTTGAAATGATTAGTGTATCATTTCTACCATAATGCCACCTCTCATTGATTTAAAACTTTAAGAACCTACCGAAATAATGGAAACTAGAATCCAATTAACATGAATCATAATCAATAAAAAATGTCGTCCTACAGGACTTTGGTCTTTGTGGAATTAAATTTTCTACCATAATGCCACCTTTACGAGGTTTTGTTAACTATTTTGAAAATTTTTATTTATAGTAAAATCCCAGCGGGATGGTATTATGGTAGAAATAATTGATCCATTATTCCCAAAATCCCATAGGGATGACATTTAGTTTGCACTATCCCTGCTATTGCAATATGCTGCCTCTAGTTTTGCAGCTCCATGAACAAACAATTCTTGTAAAATTAATTTCATATTAATAGTAAAGCATTAAATAAATATCATTTTATTACTTTGGTATGTTAATTGGTTTTTTTAATTTAAGGCTTAATCAAAAACCTTTTTCATTAATGGCTAATACTTATTCTCAAATAAATATTCATTGTGTATTTGCAGTATTAGGAAGAGAAAATATAATTACTAATAATTTTAGAGATGATTTGCATAAATATATAACAGGTATTTTAACAAATGAAGATGCTTTTTCTTTAGCGGTTGGAGGATGGAAAGATCATGTTCATGTTTTTTTTGAGTTACCAGTTACATGTAGTCTATCTGATTTAGTTCGAATAGTGAAAGCGAGTTCCTCAAAATGGATTAATGAAAATAAATTCATAAAAGGTAAATTTAGATGGCAAGAAGGATATGCTGCATTTTCTTATTCAAAATCTCAAAGGAATAAGGTTATTCAGTACATAATAAACCAAGAGTTACATCACAAGAATAAAACTTTTAAAGAAGAGTATTTATCATTGCTTCAGAACTATGATATTAAATATGAAAGCGCATATTTATTTGAGTTTTATGATGAGGAATGAATAATAAGAAATCACAAATAATTATCACTTTGATAAGGCAGTATTGTCTTTACTAAACTTTCAAAAAAATATCGTCCCTAAAGGACTTTGATCTTCGTGAAATGAATTTTACTACCATAATACCACCTCTACGAGGTTTTGGGTCAAGGTTATTTTAAAGTAATAGAAAACATATGAGGTACAAAGTTTTATTTTTAATAAAGAAAGGAGATGATTTTGATAGTAACTCTTATTGATTTAAAACTTTAAGAACCTACCGAAATAATGGAAACTAGAATCCAATTAACATGAATCATAATCAATAAAAAATGTCGTCCTACAGGACTTTGGTCTTTGTGGAATTAAATTTTCTACCATAAAGCCACCTTTACGAGGTTTTGTTAACTATTTTGAAAATTTTTATTTATAGTAAAATCCCAGCGGGATGGTATTATGGTAGAAATAATTGATCCATTATTCCCAAAATCCCATAGGGATGACATTTTTTATTAGGTTTATATACTATCACTGTATTAGTATAATCAATTGTATACTTACGCAATTATGATTTCTTCTAAGAATATTTCCTAAACGATAAAAGCTATACTTTATAAATTTATCCCCATAAATATTCCAATGTATAAGGTGAGCCTTCTCTGGTCCAGAAGCTACCATCAACAATCCTATAGCCTTTATCTTCTTTCATTAATTCTTCAACCTCTTCAGATGTTAAACTAATTTTATCGGATGCTAAATTTTCTTTAATCCTACCTTCGTTGGTAGATTTAGGGATAACAGATAAACCTCGGTTTAAAGTAAATGCGATAAGAATTTGAGCAGGAGTTTTATCGTGCTTTTTAGCTATTTTTTTAACGGAATCCAGTTCGAATAAGTCAGGTTCATCTTCTTTTTTCATTTGCGCCACTCTATCCTTAGAGCCTAACGGTGAATAAGCAGTGACCAGGATATCATGTTTTTTACAGAAATTCACTAAATCCTCTTGAACCATTCTGGGATGTAATTCTACCTGATTCATTTCAGGTTTAATTTTGGCTTTGCCTCTTAGCTTTTCAAGATTTTTGATATTAAAATTAGCAGTACCGATATGTTTTACTAAACCGCTTTCTACCGCCTCTTCCATGGCTTCCCATGTCTTTTCTAAAGGTGCAAGGTCAATATTTAAAAAATCATCAGCACTTTTAGGGTATTCTGAATCAAGTTTTTGGGCTACAGGCCAATGGATGAGGTATAAATCAAGATAGGAAAGCTGTAGATCCTTAAGCGTGTTTTTTAAGGCGGGTATTACATCTCCTTTTTTGTGTGCATTGTTCCAAAGCTTGGAAGTA
>JBBSPJ010000104.1:0-11875 GCA_038258905.1 Cytophagales bacterium | reverse complement strand
TTCTTCATCATCTCCAAGAGCTATTTGTTTCATGAGCAATCGTGTGGCTTCTTGCCCCATTTTAAAACCGGGTTGAGTAACGGAGGATAAGGCCGGCTGAATTAAGCTGGAAAAACGCCAGTTGCTAAAACCTACTATGGCGACATCTTCGGGGATTCGTAAACCTCTCTTTTTTATGGCTGTCATGGCACCGTAGGCGGCTACATCATTATTGGCGAAAATGGCATCAGGCGGAAAGCGGTAATCCAGTAATTCGTTGGTGATGGCTTCGGCCTCTTCATAGGTACCGAATCCACATACCTTGATGAGGTTATCATCCATCATGGATTTATTATCTGCCAAAGCTGCCTTATAGCCATTTAAACGGTTCTTGCTTATCGTGAGGTTTTGCGGACCGGCCAAATGTGCAATTCTGTAATAACCTTGTTCAATGAGGTGCATGGTAGCTTCATAAGAACCTTGTTCATCGTTTACGATCACTTTACAGGCATTGAGCGAATCCACCATTCTATCAAAAAATACCAATGGAACATTATTATCTAATAAGCTTTGGAGGTGTTGGTAATTATAAGTTTCTCTGGAAATGGATAATAAAATCCCATCTACCCGGGAATTAAATAAGGCCTTGGTATTCATCACTTCCCGTTCGTACGATTCATTCGATTGCGTGATAATCACATGATATCCTGCACTGTGGGCAATATCCTCAATGCCGCTAATCACGGCAGAAAAGAAAAAGTGAGCAATTTCAGGAATGATGACACCTATTGTGTTGGTTTTGCTCTGTCGCAGACTCAAAGCGACTGAATTAGGCTGGTAATTTAGGCTATGGGCCAAATCCTTAATCTGTTTTTTGGTCTCCTCACTAATATCAGGGTGATCTTTTAGAGCCCTGGAAACGGTAGAAGGAGATACCCCAACCTTTTTTGCAATGTCTTTAATAGTGATGTTAGTTTTTTTCATTTTCCGATATTAAAGTCGTCCAATACAATATAAATCTAGTCTTTTTAAAATTTAACTCAGAATTAATAAAGGAATAATATTCATTTTTTTAATGCGCCATAAATATGAGGAAAATAATGCGTTTCCGCAAACGATTGCGAAGACGATTGCGGTGAAAAATCTTCATTTAAGTTATTTTTAGAGGGATAAGACTTTTAACATTGGTGTATGAAAATAGGGTTGCGGTGATCTGAGATTTTCCGAAACCTTTTTCAAAAAGGCTTAAAATTGTTACTAACTAAACATGTAAATATGAAAAATAAGTTTTTACTAATCTTTTTAATACTATACGCCTCTCTGGCTTCTAATGCTTTTTCGCAAGAAGTACAGATTAGTGGAAAAGTAGTAGATGACACAGGAGAAGGACTTCCTGGTGTAAATGTAATTGTAAAGAACAAACAAGGCCAGGGTACAGTAACTGATTTGGACGGAAATTATTCATTGTCTGTTGAGAAGGCAGATGTCATAGTATTTTCTTTTGTTGGTTTTAGTAACACAGAGATAATAGTTGCGAATCAATCGACAATAGATGTTGAAATGAAAATGGATATTGAATCACTTTCCGAAGTAGTGGTTGTTGGCTACGGTACGCAGGTAAAAAGAGAAATAACAGGTTCTATCTCTAAAGTTGATGGCAAAGAGATTAATGAGTTTCCAGTGCCTAGTTTTGAAGCTGCCTTGCAAGGAAGAGCCGCGGGAGTTCAGGTTGTTCAGGGCAGTGGAATGGCAGGGTCAGGTTCAATTTTGCGAGTGCGTGGAATTAGCTCAATAAGTGCAGGTGGAGACCCTCTATATGTAATAGATGGCGTCCCTGTTACACAAGACCAATTCTTATTGGGAAATGGCGGTGCAGGTGCTATGAACTACAATCCATTATCTACTTTAAACCCTAATGATATTGAGTCTGTTGAAATTCTTAAAGATGCTTCAGCAGCAGGTATTTATGGATCCAGAGGAGCTAATGGAGTGGTCTTAGTCACAACCAAAAAAGGAAAAACCGGTAAGCCAACTTTCAATTTTTCATCAAATGTAGGGATTGCAGAAATGGCTTTTAAACCAGATATGCTTTCAGCCTCTGAATATGTTACTTTAAGACAAGAAGCCTGGGAGAATGACGGTAACACCGGTAGAGTTGAATTGCCTGATGGAATATCGTGGGAAGAAGCACTTGAGAATAATACAGACTGGGTGGATGCTACCACTCAAACCGGCATTAATCAGGAATACAATCTTTCAGGAAATTATGGTACAAAAAAGTTTAAAACTTATGTAGGTCTTTCTTATACCAACAATGAAAGCTTTTTGGTGGGGAATGCATTTGAGAGAATGAGCGGTAGAGTCAACCTGGAATACAAACCTCTTGATAATTTATCACTTTCATTAAATCAATCAGTTGCACAAGGAGTTAATGATAGAGTAAATCTTTTCGAAGGAAGTTTAGGAGCAGCTTTATCAGAAGCTAACCCAATATACCCTATTTTCACTACGGAGAATGGCGTTCGCGAATATTATAATCCAATTGATGATGCCAACGGATGGGGAAATCCAGTTCGATTGCAGAATTTTCTTGATTGGACTACGACAGAGAAAAGAAGCCTTTCAAATTTAACAGTTTCCTACGAGCCTATTGATAAACTTAAGTTAAATTTCACTGGAGGGTTCGACTATTTAGATTTAGATGATCGAAGAATTATATTAGAAGGGTTTAACCCAAATGATACCTTTGATATTTCAAATAGCAACATTAATTACGTTAGAAACTTTACTTATAATGTAACCGCCGGTTACGATTTTATCTTTGACACTGATAATAAACTAAATGTTCTTATTGGTAATGAATTCCAAAAATCAATCACTGACAACAGGACGAGGAACGTAACTGGTGCAACTGTTCAAACAACTGCACAGAATACAAGTGACTGGGCATTTCTTAGCTATTTCTCCAGAGCTTCCTACAGTTTAGCAGGGAAATATTTCTTCCAAGGTACAGCTCGGCTAGACGCGTCCTCTCGATTTGGAGAAAACAATAGGTACGGGTTCTTCCCTTCACTATCCGGAGCTTGGATTTTGTCAGAAGAAGACTTTATGAACAATGATGGTTTTCTTTCTTTTTTGAAATTAAAAGCTAGTTGGGGTTTAACAGGTAATTCTAAATTTCCAGATTTTGAGCGATTTGGAACATTCCAGATTGGGCAAGGAGGGCAGGTTTATAATGGAGAACCTACTGTCTTTCCTACCAGATTGGCCAACCCTGATTTGAGATGGGAGAAAACAAGAACTATTGACTTTGCAGTAGAAACAGGCTTTATCAATGATAGGGTCACTGCCGAGGTAGCCTATTATAACAAAGTTACCACTGATGTTTTAATAAATATTGGAACACAGCCTGGCACAGGTTTTAGCAGTTTTTGGGATAACATCGGTAGAATAGATAACTCAGGTGTGGAGTTAAGCCTTACGAGCAGAAACTTTGTAGGGGATTTTACCTGGACCACTACAATTAATGCAGCTAGAAATGAGAATGAAGTGAAAGATATAGGAGGTTATTCTCCTGATGCTGTAGGTGGAGGATTTAATGATACGAGGGTTGTACCGGGAGAACCAGTGGGAGCTAATTATTTAGTAAGGTTTTCACGCGTGGATTCCGAAACAGGCCAACCAATTTGGTTAGACAAAGATGGTAATGAAACGTTTAATTTTGACTTAGAAAATAGAGTAGTGGTTGGATCGGTGATTCCTGATTTGGTAGGAGGAATTGCTAACAATTTTACCTATAAAAATTTTAGTTTAAATATTTTCTTCACCTACACCGTTGGAGGTAATATATACGATGGCTCAGCCAAAAGACAATTACCATCAGAAGTTACAAGTTGGAATTTTAGAGGAGATGTTGTGAACAGATGGCAGCAGCCTGGCGATAATGCAGACCTTCCGAAATTGACACTTGACCCTATTCAGGGAGCTGACGGCGGTGATGTTTGGCAATATAATTCAACTTTGTTTTTATACGATGCCAGTTATTTAAGATTGAGATCATTAAGTCTTGGATATAACTTACCGCTAGATTTAGTGCAGCGTTATAACATGAATAGCGTAAGGGTATCTTTTACAGGAAGTAACCTGCTTACTTTTACAAAGTACCCCGGAGATCCGGAAATTGCACGAGATTTTCAGAATGCACAGGATAGAAATTTAAGTCCAAATGTATCCTTCTTAACACCTCCACAGCAAAGAACATTTATGCTTGGTTTAAATATCGGATTCTAAAAAATAGGAACTATGAAAAAAATAATATTTTATACTTTATTTATTGCTTCCTTCACTTTTACTGCCTGCAATGACTGGCTGGAAATTGAAGAAGAGGATGTTTTATTACCGGAGGAAGCATTGAACACTGCTGAAGATTATGAAAGACTAATTAACTCAGCATATGATGTTTTAAGGGGAAGTAATGGGAGATTTTTAGGTGGCAGGAGCCAGCTTTTCTCAGATTTATTAGCCCATGAAGTGTCTAATAAAGGGTTAGCAGGTAATAAATTAGAAATTTATAGAAGAAACCCTGGTTTTTTCAATGGTGAAATTTCAGAATATTACCAAGAACCCTATATAGCAATCTTCCGTGCTAATGTGCTTCTGGAAGAAATAGAAACAGTAGATGGTTTAAGTCCCGATGCTACTGATCGTTTGAAAGGCGAAGCCTATTTCCTGCGCGCTTTATGTCATTTTGATGTTTTGAAGTTGTTTGCTCAACCCTATGGGTATACAGATGACAATTTACATCCTGGAATTTCTCTCAGAACCGAGGCATCTCAGGATAGTGAGTTAAGAGCTACTTTCTTGGAATCGTTCAATCAAATCGAGAGTGATTTTTTAGAAGCTGTAACTTTGTTAGCTGATGGGAACGATAGAGGTTTTGGATTTGCTACTGCAAACGCTGCGAAAGCTTACTTAGCTCAACTTTATTTTCAAAGCAATCAATATGACAAGGCTTTCACATTAAGCAATGAGGTTATTTCCAGTGGTGATTATGGACTGGATGCTGAATTAACATCACGATTTTCGCAAGGTTTATCAAATGAAGGAATCTTTGTAATGCCAAGTCTGAATGCGGCCGACCACCGAGGTGCTGCTTTTACTAATAATTATAGGTCTGATGCAGTTGAACCAACAATTAAAATTGCACCTGAGATTTATGAGCTGGTTGCTGAGAGAGAAGATGACCTTAGATTAAATTGGTTTACTGTAGCCAATGAGGACACTTCAGATGAAGAAATTTATATTACTAAATACAATGAATTAGTATATTTTGATGTCCCACTCATTCATTTAACAGAATTGAAACTAATAAGAGCCGAATCTGCTGCGCTTACTGACCAGTCTTTAGGTACCGCGATTGATGATATAAATGACATAAGAGAAAGAGCTTTTGGTTCCACAGACCGAAATCTTTCAGAAAATGCCAATGCAACTGCAATTATTAATGCAGCAAGGTTAGAAAGAAGGATCGAACTAGTGACTGAAGGTAATTATTTGCACGATGTGAAGAGAATCGGAATTCTGGAGAATAGTTCAAACCTCAGATTGGATGGTGCAATATGGTCGTGCCCGGGCCTATTATTAGAGTTTCCTACTCTGGAAACCGTGGAAGGATTTGTAGGGAATAATCCTAATGGATGTTAATTAAATTGATAAGATAAAAGTATGAAAAATATAATTTTAATAATATTTGTTCTTGGCCTTGTATTTAGTTGTAGGCCAGAATTTGAGGATATTGGTGAGCCTCAGGGAAGATCTGCTGGTTTATCAGGGACCTGGAACCTGGTTTCAGTAGTTCAAATTGACGAGAAAGCGGTGAGCAAGGGATATCCTGATTTTGTTCAACGTATTGATTTGACCGAACGAGCCGGTTTTAATACCTACCAGCTAGTATTAAATCAAAATGCAGCAGGTAATGCGACCACTTTTGAAGAAAGAGATACTGATGCGCCTGCTATAATTGGGTTTGATTCAGGGTCTTGGACTTTAGATGATCCGGAATACCCTAAAGTAATCACCTTTATCAGTGAGAACGGTCAAGAATTTACTATGACAGTCAGCACCTATTTGGGTTTAAGTGAAGGGGAGTTGAACTTGAAATTTTCAAGGTTAGCTGATGGAGAACCTATAGTTACCTACCAGTATAAATTTGTAAAATGAAGACTATGAAAAAAATAATAATATTAGTGGCTTTGACTTTTTCTGCAATGTTGGTAAGAGCGCAGAGTTGTGATCAAGCAACTTTTAGGACTGAACCTGCCTCTTTTACTGCAGAAGATGAAGTGAAATTGTTTGTTGATGTATCAAGTTGTAGTTACTTAGCTTCTCTTGATCAATTGTACTTGTGGATATTTGTTCCAGATGGACCAGGGCCTGATGGGGTTGGAGGAAATGGTGATTTTTGCAATGGTTCAAACGCAGAATTATTGATGACTAATGAAGGGGATAATGTATGGAGCTATACTTTTACGCCTACTGAATTATTTGAAGCTTCGCCTGCTGAAATTGGCAGTGAAATTGGTTTTATTCCAAAGGAATTTGCTGCCTGCAAAGGAAATGGTGATCAAACTATTGATCTATTCTTGCCTGTGGAGTCATTGATTTATACTCCTGCAGAATCAAGAACATTTCCAGAATCTTTTACAAATAAAGATTTCGTTACACTGTATTTTGATCAGTCATTATCACTTAATGAAGAGATGAAGACTTTGGAAGAAATATTTGTTTATGCCTTTGCGAATGTTGTAGATGAAAATGGAGCATCTGTGGAAGGTAATATAGAAAAAGCTCCATGGACTGAAGTAGGTGCAACTACTGAATTGACAATGATAAATGAAGGTAATGAGATCTATTCTCTAACATTTGATCTTCGAACTTTCTTTGATTTAGAGCCTGGACACCGACTTTCCTCATTTAGTTACATTTATAGAAATATGGAAGGCACTATTCAATCAGGTACTTATTCTTCCGATGTTTTAAATAATAATTAAATTATTAAGATATGAAAAAATTATATAGCATATTCATTCTTCTAAGTTTGGCCTTTACAGGTTGTGAGCAAGAAGAATTCAACGGCACAGGGTTAGAGGCTCTGGCAGATTTTCAGCTTGTAACAGGTAGTGAAACAGTTGAACTGCGTTCAATTTATCCTGAAAACGAAGTAACTATACAGTGGAGTGATGCAGAGTCTGGGTTAGACTCTGAGGTACTTTATACCTGGGTAGCGTATGATGATAACTCATCAGTAGAGACTCCTTTAGTTACTCTTCCTTCTAATAATGAAGGAAAAGAGAATGATTTAACAGTGACGTTTGAAGCACTCGATAACGTTCTTGAGGGGCTTGGGCTATCGACAGGTGAAACTACAACACTTAATTGGACTGTTTTGGCTGACAACGGTGATGTGGTTAAAATAGCCAATCCTAATACTATCACACTTACAAGGTTTAAGGATGAAATAGCACCTTTCAATTTAGTAGCTACTCCTAACGAAACATCAATAGAATTGCAGATTGATAATCCCAGTGCCGAAATAATGATCACATGGGATTCTACATATTCTGGTTTTGGAAATGAGGTACTGTATTCATGGGAAGCCATAAAAACAGATGGGGATTTTTCAGATCCTTTACTTTCTTTATCATCCGACAGTGAAGGGATAGCCAATAGCTTGACCTTAACGCATCAAGCTGTTGATCAAATATTGGAGGGAGAAGGTTTAGCTGAGGGAGAAACGTTGACCCTTCAGTGGAGAGTTATGGCTAACTCTGGGGATATATCTCTTAGTTCAGAAGAAATATTTACAATTTCATTGAAGAGGTTTAGCTCTGTGCAAGCGAAGTATTTGGTTGGTGCAGCAACTCCAGGTGGCTGGGGGTGGGATAATCCTACTGAAATCGTTGAAATTGAAGAAGGTGTTTTTCAAGGAACATTAATGTTCAGCAACGAGGCTTTTAGAGTATTTGATACTCGTGACGACTGGGGATCGGGCACTAATTTTCCGGGATTTTTGGACCAGGGGTATACTATTGATGATCGATTCGAAAATGCAGCCGATGGAGATCAGAATTTTAGATTTGTGGGGAACGAGGGAGAATACACTTTCACCTTGGACACCAACAACAAATTAATCTATTTAGATGGTCGTGATTCCAAATATATGGTAGGAGCCGCTACTCCTAGCGGCTGGAATTGGGACGAACCGACTGTTGAAATGATTCAAATTCAAGAAAATGTTTGGGTTTCTGTTCTAAATTTTGAAAACGATGCCTTTCGATTTTTTGAAACGGAAGGCGACTGGGGTTCTGGCCGAAACTTTCCATTTTATGAAAATGAAGGCTACACGATAGATGCTAATTTTGAAAACGCAGCGGATGGCGACAGTAATTTCAGGTTTGTAGGTACACCAGGAACATATAAAATCACCTTGGACGCCGTAAACAAATCTATAGTACTTGAATAATTATTAAACAAAAAGCGCTTAGGCGCTTTTTTATCCCTTTGTTATGTTAAAATTTAGTTTCTTCATTGGAATACTTTTTCTGGCAAGTTTAGGCCTTGCTCAATCTGTAACAACCGAGCCTGCTGTACCTCAAGCTTCAGAATCAGTTACATTTTCTGTAGATGCTGAAGGCACTAGTTTAGAAGGTTATTCCGGTGATGTCTGGATCTGGGCATGGCTCAATGAAAACTGTACTACAGGGTGCGATGCTCCTACTAATGTTAACCCGGCAACTAGTGATCAGGCTGATGCATTGATGACGAGGTCACAAAGTAACCCCAATTTGTATACCATTACTTTTGTGCCAGCTGATTTTTTTAATAAACCTACGGAAGATATTACCCAGATTGGTTTAAAGCTGAAATCTGTTGATTGGGCTGATAATAAACAAACAGATACAGATTTATTTGTTAATTTCTCTGATGGAAGTTTCGACATTTCCCTGGTAAGCCCCACTCAACCGATTCTTTTTGTTAACTCTGGAGAGGATATTTCAATTCAGGCAGCTGGAAATAGAGAAGCAAATTTTGAACTGTTTGTAGATGGAATTTTAACTAATAGCGAGGCGGGAAGTAGTTCCTATTCGTATGTGCTAAATATAAGTCAAACTACAGGAAGCTTTCCTGTTAGAATAGAAGCAACAGCAGAGGGTGAAACAATAGCTAAAGAGTTTATTTATATAATCAGGTCAGCAACAGTGAATGAGGCCCTACCCGCTGGAATAAAAAAAGGAATTAATTATCATGTAGAATCAGATAAAGTCACACTTGCATTATGGGCTCCTAATAATGAATCAGCTTTCGTGGTAAGTGAGTTGTCAGACTGGAAAATTGATCTTGATCATAAAATGAAAAAAGATGGAGAGATATTCTGGATTACACTAGAGAGTCTAACTCCTGGTAAAGAGTATCCATTTCAATATCTGGTAGATGAACAAATCTATATGGCAGATCCATTTACGGATAAAGTTTTAGATCCTGATGATTCATTTATTCCGGAAACTACCTATCCGGATCTGATTGCTTACCCTGAAGGAGCTTTGCATACAGAATGGTATTTTAACAGGGCTTCAGTATTTCAGACTAATCAGGTGGAGTATCAGTGGGAGGTACAAAACTTTAACCGACCAGAAAATGGAGAATTGGTTATTTATGAATTGCTGATTAGAGACTTTCTAGGTAATGATTTTAGAAACTATGAAGGATTAATTGATACTTTAAGTTATATTAAATCACTTGGGGTCAATGCTATAGAACTGATGCCTATAATGGAATTCAATGGTAATAATAGCTGGGGATACAATCCTGCTTTTATGTTTGCTCCCGATAAATTTTATGGTACCAAAAATAATTTTAAAGCCTTTATTGATGAATGTCATAAAAATGGAATTGCCGTAATTCTGGATATTGCTATGAATCATCAGGATGCACCATCTCCATTTTTGCTGATGGATCTCAACTTCAATACTTTTGTGCCTGAACTAGAAAATAGGTGGTTCAATCAGCAAGCTAAACATCCTTTTAATGTCTTCTTTGATATGAACCATGAAAGTATCTATACGCAGGAGTTACTGGACTCCATTAATACTTACTGGTTGGAAGAATACAAGGTAGATGGTTATAGATTTGACCTTTCAAAAGGATTTACGCAAACTAATTCTGGAGATAATGTAGGAGCCTGGAGCGCCAGAGATAATTCCAGAATAGAGTTGCTTAAGCGCATGGCTGATGAGATTTGGGAATCTCATCCAGATGCATACGTAATTTTGGAGCACTTTGCAGATAATAGTGAAGAACTAGAATTGGCGAACTACGGAATGATGCTTTGGGGTAATCTTCATTATGCGTATTCTCAGCTGGCGATGGGTTATGATGATAATGCAAATATTGATTATGCTTACTATGGAACAAGAGGTTGGAACAACCCGAATTTGGTGAGCTATATGGAAAGTCATGATGAAGAGCGCCTGATGTATCAGCTTATTAATAACGGCAATGCTTCAGGAGGATACTCCACTAAAAATTTAAATACAGCTCTGGAGAGAATAAAGGCAGCTGCTGCTTTATTTTATACAATTCCCGGCCCTAAAATGCTCTGGCAATTTGGAGAATATGGTTATGATGTTTCTATCAATGAAAATGGTAGAACAGGAGAGAAACCACTGCTCTGGAATTATTTGGAAAATGTTAACAGAAGAAGGCTTCTCGAAACCACTTCGCAAATTATCAAGTTAAGAAACGCTTACGAAGTTTTTAAAACCAATAATGTGACTTTTAGAGAGGAGCAGAAATTATTTAAAGAAATTTCGCTTTTAAACGAACCGTTTACAGCCACTCCAGCAAATCCTTCCGAAATGAATGTTCATGTGATAGCCAATATGGACGTAGTGCCTAAAGCCGTTAATACGCATTTTCCTCATCAGGGGAACTGGTTCCATTATTTTTCAGATGGTGATATGCTTAATGTAACAACTGATGTATTTTCTATTTTTCTGCAGCCCGGCGAGTTCCGGATATATACTGATGTAAAATTAGAATCCACTAAAGCAGAATTAATTAATTACAGTAAACCCATAGCTCCGGAATTAACTGACTTAGCTGAACTGCCACAAGAAGGTATATCTATTACTTGGGAAGATAATTCTTCTATCGAGCTAAGCTATAGTATCTTCAGAAAATCAGGTGCGGGAGAATTTGTGGAATTAGAAAAGGTAGGAGCGAATGTCACTAATTTTGTTGATTCAGAAGTTAGCCCCAATCAGCAATATGCTTATAAAGTGACGGCCAATAACAGCTATTCCTCCTCTGCCAGTGATGAATTATCGATCAACACCACCTCAATTCTTTCTAATAGAGGAAGTTTAGATTCGGAATTTGTTTTATATCCTAATCCTGCTCAGGATTACTTGATCATTGAATCCACCCAAGGTCATTCTATTGAGGAAATTAAAGTATTTGATCAAGTTGGGAAAGAATATCAAGTCCAGGTAGAGGATATTAGTAATGGAAAGCTAATAAAAAGTTCAAATTTAGAACAAATGCTCTATTTTATCCAGTTTTATGCTCATGGTGATCACATTACGAAGAAATTTTTAAAGCAATAAAATCTTCTTCATATAACCATAAAACAAAAATACAAGGGGCCTTGCTCCGTGTTTTTTGTTAACAATAAAGAGATTATAAAAAAATAATTTATTTTTTTATAAGTTAAATTGCTTTGCCTATATTTAATAAACCAAAATTTGAATTATGAAGCCATTAAAATTAGCATTAATTCTTTTTACCTATTTGATTTCTTTTACTACATTTAGTCAGATAAAGAGTAATTCAATCATCG
>JBBSPJ010000103.1:0-11884 GCA_038258905.1 Cytophagales bacterium | reverse complement strand
TGGTTATATTAGCGGTACTTACGGGGTTATATTTTTATTCCAATAATAAAGGAATTAGCGGTCAGTTGGAAAAGAAAAAACAATTACAATATTTACTAATTGTTTCAATGGGTTTAATGTTGATACAGGTTGTATTCGGAACTCAGGTAAGGGAATCATTGGATATAGTAGCTGAAAAACTTGGTAATGCTGATAGGGAAAGCTGGATTAGTGGTTTGGGTCTGGAATTTTATATTCACAGGTCTTATTCCATTGTTTTAGCCTTGGTTCATTTCTATCTGTTTTATGTATTATTGAAAGCGAACCCAAATCAAAATAAATTGGTTTTTCATACTAAGGTGTTACTTACATTCATTTTGGTAGAAATATTATCAGGTGCAATAATGGCATATTTTGCTGTCCCATTTTGGGTTCAACCTATTCACTTAGTATTAGGCAGCTTAATTTTTGGTTGGCAATTTTATTTGTTACTGCAGGTAACATCAGTTAAGGAAAAAATAAATAATCATACATATGCAATATCCTGAATCACAAAGTTTAGGTATATCTTCACTAATAGTAGCCCAGATTAAGGGTTATTATGCTTTATTAAAGCCAAGATTAAGCTTTTTAGTAGCTTTTTCCTCGGCTTTCGGCTATGTTTTAGGATTTTCTGGAGGTTCTATTAATTACATTGTTCTAGCATTTCTTGCTTTAGGTGGTTTTTTAGTATCAGGTTCAGCGGTAACTATCAATCAAATCTTAGAAGTTGAATTTGATAAGAAAATGGATAGGACTAAAAACAGACCTCTCCCTACTGGTTTAATCAATAAACGTGATGCCACCATATTTGCAATTCTAACTGGATTAGCTGGTTTGGGACTGCTTTTAATTTATACAAATTTACTTACTGTAGGTTTGTCGCTGGTATCTTTAATATTATATAGCTTTGTTTATACTCCCTTAAAGCGTGTAGGCCCTATTGCAGTATTTGTTGGAGCTATTCCAGGTGCATTGCCTCCTTTATTAGGTTGGGTAGCTGCTACAAATGGCTTTAGCGTTGAAGCATGGATTATTTTTGGCATTCAATTTATTTGGCAATTTCCACATTTCTGGGCTATTGCCTGGGTGGCTGATGAAGATTATAAGAAAGCAGGGTTTAAACTGTTACCTTCAGGTGGAAAAAAAGATTTAAATACTGCTATCCAGATTATGATATATACATTGTTTTTAATTCCTTTAGGTTTATTGCCAACACAATTTGGTATTACAGGAATTAATTCTGGTTTGGTAGCTACAATTTGTGGAGTTTTATTTCTGAGTCAAACTTTTTATTTAATGAAAGAATGTAGCAAAGAAGCTGCTTTAAAAATTATGTTTGGTTCATTTTTATACCTTCCAATTGTTCAAGTAGCTTACTTATTAGATAAATTATAAAGATGAATAAAACTTTAGATGTAGATCAAAAGAATTTTAAACCAAGCTTGAAAACGCTTTCAATGCACCCTCTTAAGTTTGCTTTGTGGTTGTTTATAGTTTCTATAGTTATGATGTTTGCCGCAATGACTAGTGCATACATTGTAAGACAAGCTGAGGGAGATTGGTTAATATATGATTTACCTAACATATTTTTAATTAACACAATTATTCTTGTGTCCAGTAGTATTACTATGCATATAGCTTATGTGGCCGCAAAAAAAGATAATTTTAAAACTGTAAAAACTTTTATGATTTTGACTGCTGGATTGGCTTTGGCCTTTTTAGTGGGTCAATACTTTGCCTGGGGTGCATTAGTTGATATTGAAGTATATTTTGTAGGTAATCCTGCCGGATCATTTTTATATGTTATTTCCGGATTACATGCATTTCACCTGATAACAGGTGTGATTTTCGTATTAATTATGTTATTTTCGGCTTTTAAATATAAGGTTCACTCTAAAAATATGGTGAAAATGGAAATGTGTACTACATATTGGCACTTTTTAGATGGACTTTGGGTATATTTATATATATTTTTGTTGTTAAATCATTAATCTTATTTGAACAGTAAACTTTATGGCAACTACTGCAACAATTGAAACGGCCGAGGGTCGGTGGAGCGGAGGAAACGCTCCAATGAATGCAAGTTATGGAAAACTAATGATGTGGTTTTTCCTATTATCTGATGCATTCAGTTTTTCTGCATTATTAATTACTTACGGCTTAATTCGCTATGCTCACCCAGCTTATGATGGCTCCGTTGCTAATTTTGAATTTAGTACAGAATATTGGCCAATTCCTGAAATGGTTTTTGAAGCACTACCTTTTCTGCATGGTGTGCATGCCCCATTAATCTTTGTGGGTATCATGACCTTTATTTTGATCTTGAGTAGTGTTACTATGGTGTTGGCTGTTGAGGCAGGACACAGAATGGATAGGAAAGGAGTAGTTAAATGGATGCTTTGGACTATTATAGGTGGTTTAGTTTTCTTAGGCTGTCAGGCTTGGGAGTGGAGTCACTTTATACATGGTACTGCTGAAGGCACAGTAAATGCTGCAGGGGAAACCATTTTTGGCGCTAACCTAACGCAAAATCAATATGGGCCACCATTGTTTGCTTCCTTATTCTTTTTTATAACCGGTTTTCATGGTTTCCACGTTTTTAGTGGTGTTGTGATTAATTTTATCATTTTCTTTAATGCAGTAGTAGGAACGTATGATAAAAGGGGCCATTATGAAATGGTTGAGAAATCTGGATTGTACTGGCACTTTGTGGATTTAGTATGGGTTTTTGTTTTTACACTTTTTTACTTGATTTAAATATTTGAATTATGTCTACCGAAGAAACTAATAATATTCAGGTAATTCCTGAAGATAAAGAGAAAACCAAAAAGATTTGGAAGGTGGCTGCTATTTTAGCGGTTGTTACTATTATAGAATTCATTTTTGCATTTACCTTAGAGCGAGGAATTCTACTAGTATCTATATTTTTGGGTTTAACTATAGTGAAAGCCTTTTATATTGTAGCTGAATTTATGCACTTAAAGCATGAACAGAAAACATTAATGTGGTCGATTGTAGGTCCAATCATCCTAATTGTTTGGTTAATAATAGCGCTGATGTTAGAAGGTAATGCTATTTTTAATATTAGAAACTAATTTAATTCAATCATCATAATTTATAAATCAGGTGGAGTAATCTTCCTGATTTTTTTATATAATGAAGTTATCAAAAATACTAATTCTTGTTGTTACCCTAAGTTTTCCAGTAATACTTTATTTATTTCTTACCTTTTATGGAAGTAATGAATTTGATTTACCTGTTTACTTTGAAGAAACTAATGAGTTTTGCCCGGATTTTAAACCGATCAGAGAACTAAAGGATTCTGTTTTTTATTCAGATGATCAATTTAAAATTTTAGGGGAAGTATTTACTGATCAAATTAATATAGCCCATTTCCCCAATGTTAAAATAAATAATAAGCAACTTAAAAATGAATTGAGTCGCTTATTACTTACATTATCTTCTGAGGTTGACTTATCAGTTAACTCATTCTATTTAAAAGATGACGTAAGTGCGGAGGAATATTTATTAAAAGGTAATTCAGTAAATAATTATCAATTAAAATCTAACGCACTGAATGATTTGATTAACTGTCACTTAACCTTGCCAACAGCCTCTTTAGCCGGAAGCCATCCTGCAGAAATGACAATTGACTTAAATGCTACCCTTATCTTAATAGATCAGAATGCTCGGATCAGGGGTTACTATAATGGGCTTGAAACAAAAGATGTAGACAGATTGATATTAGAAATAAGGATACTGGCAACAAAATTGGATAACCAATGAATCTTGAATTAGAAAATAAAAAATCATTTACCGGAATAATTTGGATTCTTTCCATAGTGGTCCCCGTTTTAGTAGCTGTTCTAATTTTTGCTCCAAGCAAAATTGAGGGTGCTGGAGATTGGGTTTATGTGCTTCCTCATTTAAATGCAGCCTTCAATTCGATTACATCTGTTGTTTTAATTTTAGGTTTGATTTTTATCAAGCAGAAGAAAATTAAAAGCCACAGACTCATGATGTCCACAGCCTTTGTTTTAGGTAGTTTTTTCCTGGTTTCCTACATCATTTATCATGCTACAGCTGAGTCTGCTGTTTTTGGTGATGTAAATGGAAATGGAATTTTAGATGAGTCTGAAAAAACGATTGAGGTAACTTCTGCAAGGAGTATATACTTGGTTATTCTTCTTTCCCATATTGTTTTAGCAGCTATAGTAGTGCCTTTTGTTCTTTTTGCTTTCTATTATGCTTTAAATGATAAGATTGAAAAACATAAAAAGGTAGTTAAATTCACCCTGCCTATTTGGTTATATGTTTCAATAACAGGTGTTATTGTATATTTTATGATTAGCCCTTATTATTCGCATTAAAGGAACCGAATGAATAAATTTATAGTTGTTTGAATAGTAAAACTAGCTTATGAAAAAAGTATTTTTTTCTTTCCTTATACTAATCTTCGTTAGTATGCCTGATGTTATGGCACAGTGCGCTATGTGCAGAGCAACAGTAGAAAACAACGTAAACAATGGAGAAATTGGCTTAGCCCCGGGCCTTAATTTTGGTATTCTTTATCTATTTGCAGCCCCATATTTAGTTGTTATGGTAATTGCTTTCCTATGGTATAAACAAAGCAAGAAGCAAAAGAAGAAATTTAATTTAAAGGATCTCTTAGCTAGAAGATAACTTTAGCTATTTAATTTCAACTTTTTTATTCTTCTAATATCCCTTAATTCTTACCTGCAGGCATATTAATTTTGGCATATTCAATTCGTGAGCATGATTATTGCTATATTGCTTTACGAAAATTAAAGGCAATTCGGTGAGGAGAAATATATTTTTATGGTTGTTTGTATTCTTCGGCATTTGCGTAATTATCCTTAGGCTCATTTATATATCTCTGGAATCTAATCAGGAGGGGTTTATAAGCACTACACAAACTCTGCTCGAGAGGGAACTCAATTCAGTAAATCAGGATGAAGGCAGAGTACTTACTTATCTCTCTGGTCATCAAGATATAGGTTTCAACGAGCTCAACGAGATTTCAACAACTTATCCATTCTTTATTTTTAAAAATAATCAACTGGTTTTCTGGTCAGATGACCATATTATACCACAAATAAATACTTCTTTAACAGATGGTTGGCAATTTGTAAGCAAGAAGTCCGGAGAGTTCCTGTATTGGGTGAGAAAATCTGAAGAGAATCAAGTTACTTTAATTTTTTTAATACCGCTCCATCAGAATTTCGATATTAATAATGATTATGTCCAGTCTTACTTTAATAGTAAGATTTTTAAGGAGGCCGATATTTCTATTAGGAAAAATAAAATGTCAGAAGGGTATGCATTACATTCAAATACGAATGAGGAGCTTTTCTACATAAATTTAAAACCTGATTTTAAAAACCATAATGAAAATTTTCATCTCTTTATCATCGCAATTGAAATAATAGCTTTTACTTTTTTAATTATTTGGTTTTATGGTTTTTCTTTAAGATGGCAAAACAAAGGCAATTATATACCCCTAATAATTTTTATACCGGGTTTAGTTTTCATCCGGTTTTTAATAGATGTGGCGCAAATACCCTTTTACTCTGAAGAACTAGCTCTATTTGACCCTAAGTTTTTTGCCTCTTCAGCCTTAAATCCCTCTTTTGGCATTCTCCTATTAAATACCATCTTTCTTTTAATCATAATATATTTTATCGTTAGTTACTTGAAACTACTGGCAAGTAGAAACTTACTTCCTTATAAAGTTTACAGATCATGGTTTTTACAATTTGGGACTTTTGGTATATTATTGCTTATTTATGGTTTTATTGAGCTTATTTACAGGCATTCTAATTGGGGAATTGATATTACCAATAGCGTTGATTTTAATATATTCAAGCTTCTAACGTTTGTAGGGGGTATTATCTATGCCATTATCATTTTTCATGTGTTGAGATGGATCCATCAATGGAATTCTAATTACATTCCTAATATCCGGATTTTTATTCGGGATCAATTTATAAGTTTAATAATTTTTTTAGGTTTCTGTTTAGTAATTAATGCTCCTTTTTTATGGATTTCGCTGATTGTTTTCCTGCTGAATTTCATAGTTTACTATTGGCATTTGGCCCATAGCCTACTAAAAATCAGCTTTCTTAGTTTCATTTATCTTTTTCTGATTGTAAGTGCCATTTCTCTCATTTCATCCTGGTCAATTAAACATATGGAGGAAATTGTAGAAAAGAATGAAATCAATAGTATTGGTAACAGAATTATGAATGATAATGATGTGTTAGCTGAATTTTCTCTAACAAAAATTGATGCTAACCTTAAGAAAGACCTGTTTATCCGGCAACAATTTTTATTACCTATAACCCCTTATAAAAAGGTGGCTGACAAAATTATTAAATATCATTTAAGAGATGATTATTTTGATAAATATGAAAAAAATGTTAGTATTTACGATGCTAGCGGGCAGGCGCTGTATCCGGCAGGGCAAGCTTCATTTTCCGCTTCTTTCCCCGTTGACCAGCTAAGTGCCAGAAATAGCAGATCGGGAATAAATTTATACATGGTGGGTACAACAGAAGGTACCAGAATTCAGAATAAATACATATATAAGCTCGAAATAAAAATTGGCAACTATGTGCTTGCTACTATTGTACTTGACTTAAAGCTAAAGAAAATAAGACCTGATAATGTTTTCCCCGAACTTTTAGTTGATAAGCGTTTTGCTCAAAATGTTAATGAAATTCCGTATGATTATGCATTATATAAAAACGATACATTAGTATACAGTGTAGGTAATTTAAGTTTCCCTAATAACATTGATAGAAATATTAAGGACTTGAATACAAATTTTTTAAATCTTAGTGAGAAAGAAAATAATAAGCTATCCACTTTAACTGACAGTAATAAATTGCTGGTTTTCAGCCGGACCGATAAGACTCTTTTTAAGTTTTTCTCAAACTTTTCTTTTTTCTTTATTCTTTGCTTCACTATTATATTCACTTTCTCATTTTTCTATTTTTTAAGAGCTTATTGGAAAACAGATTCAGTAGGACTAGGTGCTAAAATCCAGTTATATTTTTCCTTAGCATTTTTAGTCCCTTTAATTTCGGTAAGTATTAGCACGGTGAGCTTCGTAAATTCTACTTTTCTTTCAGATATTGTTAACTCCTACCAGGAAAGAACTTCCAGGGTTGCAGAGCAAATGACGGATCTGCTTATGCAATATAATAAGGGGCTAATAAGCAAAGAAGACTTTAACAATGAGTTAGTATCTGTCACCAAGATTGTGAATAGTGATATGAACATTTATGGGTTAAATGGCAAAATATTGATCACTAGTCAGCCTCAAATTTTCGAAAAAAGGTTGTTATCCGAATATATCAATCCAGATGCTTTTACCGGTATTAAATATGGTGGCAAAAGAGTGATAACGATTGAGGAAAATATTGGTGATTTAAATTATCAATCAGCTTATATCGGCATGCGGTCTTACGACTCCGGTGATTTAATAGCTATTTTATCAAGTCCTTTTTTTAAATCTAATAAAGAATATGATGTTCTACTCACTGACCTTTTAACAAACGTTTTTAACATTTTTGTAGCAAGCTTTATTATTTTCATGTTTTTAGCTTATGCGGCCACAAAAGTGCTCACTAACCCCCTTAATTTACTAAAAGAGAAATTAGCTCAGGTAAACTTATCAGCAACCAACGAACCTATCTCCTGGAAGGTAGACGATGAAATTGGCTTATTAATTGCAGAATACAACGACATGCTATTGAAGCTGGAGAAAAGTAGGTTGGCACTAAGTAAAACAGAAAAGGAATCGGCATGGAGAGAAATGGCACAGCAGGTAGCGCACGAAATAAAAAACCCGCTTACGCCTATGAAATTATCCTTGCAACACTTGCAAATGAGAATTGATCAAAGTGATCACCAAATGCCTGAAGCTGTAGCAAAGATTAAAGCAATTCTCTCACAAGTTGATAATTTGAGTGATATTGCCACCTCTTTTTCCTCTTTTGCTAAAATGCCTATCCCTGATAATGAAAGAGTTTGTGTATCTGAAATATTAGGTAAGGTTGTTTCTTTATTTCAGTTGCAACACAATCAAATTGAATTAAATATACCTGATGAACCAATCCATGCTTGGGTTGATAAGAAAATTATTGAACGGATTTTTAATAATATGATTATAAATGCTTTGCAGAGTCAAGATGGTAATGAGCTTTCTATAGTTGAAATTGAGCTGCTTCCTGAAAATGATAAAGTATTGATCTCCATAAAGGATAATGGTATAGGTATTCCCGAAGAAAACCATCAAAAAGTATTTTTACCTAACTTTACCACTAAATCTACCGGATCTGGTATTGGGTTAGCTATTGCCAAGAGAGGAGTGGAGCATGCAGGTGGAAAAATTTGGTTTGAAAGCAATGAGGATTCAGGAACTACTTTTTATATAGAATTGAAGTATATGATGTAATTTGACTACCGTTTTTTTTAAGATATTATTTGTTTTAAGCTTTTGCGGTATCTTTTTTGATGCCAATGCACAGGTACTATGCTTTAATTCTGAGCAGAACGATATCTTATTGCCCGACTCCCTAATAGTTATTCCTACCACTTTATCAATATATAACAGAAATTCACAACCTATGGAATTTCAATTTGATAAAATGTCGGGATACTTAAGGATTGTAAGTCCTGATAGTATTCCCAATTATGAAATTTGCTATAGCTATATCAATAAAAAGGCCGTTTTGGTGCAGGCTCCGATTTCTTCTCATTTGTACGATAGTACTGTGCTGTTTAAAAATCAAGCTGAATTATTCTCCTACGGAAAATCTACAGAAGAGCTGTTAGGTTTATCAGGCTTAAATATTGATGGAGCCTTTTTACGAAGTGTATCAGCAGGGCAGCAGCAATCAGTTTTTATGCATTCAGTTATGGATTTAAGTATTTCGGGAAACATATCTGATGATTTAAAGCTTGAAGCTAGACTAACTGATCAACAAATGCCTTTTGAGCCTGAGGGTAATACCCAGAGACTACAGGATTTCGATAGAGTGAATATCAAGTTAATACATGATAATTGGGCCTTGCAAGGTGGAGATATGCTGGTGCAGTCTGACGCCTCTTCAAAATTTTTGCGGTATAATAGGCAGGTCCAAGGTGTTGGAGTATCTACTTCCAAGTTAGCGTTGGACTCTGCTGAATCACATACAGAAGCCATTGCTTCTTTTTCCAGAAGTAAGACTGGAATTCAACTTATAGAGCCCATTGAAGGAGTTTTAGGGCCTTACCGAATTAGAGGACCACAAAATGAACCATTTATTTTTCTTTTGGCGGGTTCCGAAAGCGTTTATTTAGATGGTGTGCTTCTCACAAGGGGAATTGAGCATGATTATATCATTGATTACAATGCAGCTGAAATTACATTTAATGCCACTGTTTACATTAATAAATTTAGCAGAATTCAAATAGAATTTGAATATTCCGATCAGCAATATGCTCGAAATGTGAGTGTTTTCAAACATCAACAAAGCACCGATCGCTTAACATTACGTGCCGGAATGTTTCAGGAGGCAGATCAGCCTAATAGAGCACTGTACGACCTATCGCAGGATGATATGAATGCCTTGGCCGAATTGGATGCTTCGGCCGCGGTGGGTCATATCCCGGCAGTAGATAGCATTGGTTTTCAGGCTAATAAAATATTATATGCTAAAAAAGATACCCTGATAAACGATCAAATTCATAGTAGTTTTTATTATTCAAAAGATCCAGACAAGGCTTTCTATCAAGTTTATTTTTCCTTGGTAGGAAATAATAAGGGGAATTACGTAGTGGCTAACAGTATAGAAAACGCTATTGTTTATGAATGGATGGCTCCTATAGATGGCATCCCTCAAGGTAATTATGCGCCTTTAAAACAAGTTGCATTACCCAAAAAACAAAGGGTATTTTCTATAGGTGCTGATTATAAATTAAACAATAATGATGTGATTTCTTTCGATTTCGCAGCATCGGAAAAAATAGATAATAGATTTAACCCTGAAGGCTCTAAAAACAATGGTAAGGCTTTGTATTTTGGATATGAAAGTAATCCTAAGCCGTTAAATATAGGCAATAACCTGAAGTTTCAATATCAATTAAGTTATGAGTATCTGGATTCAGCTTTTATTCCTGTTCAGGTATTTAGGTCTATGGATTTTAATCGTGACTGGGGAATAGAGCAAGGTGGTAATTATATGGCAGGAGAAGAGCATTTGCTAGGATTTGGTTCTAAAATTTATAATGAAAATCAAAGCTTTCAGTATCATTCGTTTTTGAGACAAAAAGAGAACTATGGAGAGGGCCATCAACAAAAGATTAGTTATAAGTACAGTGGCAAATGGGATATTAGCACTCAGCTGTTTATTATGCAAAACGAGGGTGAAAGAAATCAGACTGAGTGGCTCAAAACTTTGTCGGACGTATCCTATACAAACTGGTTATTAACTCCGGGGTATCGCTTCCAGCTGGAGCGGCATTCTAATTTTATGGGAGATTCTTTGATGAATAGTTTCATGAACTTTAACAATCATCATCTTTACTTGAGCAAACAGGATTCATCTCTGTGGAGTTTCAGAATTTCTCATGATTTTAGAACGGATTTTCAAGTTTTCGATTTTGAATTCCAGGAATTTGAACGCTCTCAAACTACTCAATTAACAAGTGGAATAAAGTACAACGCCAATAGTAATATTCAATTCAACTTCTTGAAAAGAAGCATTAGTGTAGCACATGAAAGCTCAGTAGCAGAAGATTTCTATCAAGGGAATATTCAATGGTCAACCTCCTTGTGGAATGGAAATATTACCCAAAGTTTATTTTACCAAACAGGTACAGGCAGAGTATTGGAGCGCAATTATTTCTTTCAGGAGGTACCCCGTAGAATGGGCACCCACTCTTGGTCTGATCTAAACGAAAATGGCATTCAGGAATTGAATGAGTTTTTTGAAGATGAAACTGAATATGGAGATAGGAATTATATTAAAATCTTAACCATGGGAGATAATTACCAAACTGCTTTTATTAACACAGCTCGTTACCAATTACAATTAAAGATGCCTGGAGCATGGCGTAAATCAAAAGGTCTTTTAAAATATATTGGTAGAATTTCGTCTCAATTCCAGGCCAATCTGGAATCAAAGAATCTATTTGAAAACTGGGAAGATAGAATTTCACCTTTTACACCTGGAAACAAAGCCGAGGAAATACTTTCAGGTAAGCAATTTTTAAAATCAAATTTATATTATAACAGAGGGGGCAAAGCTTCTTTAGATTTAGGGCATACACAAACAAACCGCAAACAGTTACTAATGAGTGGCTTTGAGGGTAATCAAATGGAAGCCTACCATGTTAATGGGCTTTGGAATTTATGGAATAACTGGAATATCATGACCAATTTCCGATTATCGTCTCATAGTTCTTTTTCCGAAGTAGTAGCTGAACGCGATTTTAATTATAGCTCGCAAATAATAAATCCCCAGCTTCAATGGCAAGCTGCTAAAAATTGGAGAACTATTTTAAGTTATGAATCTGTTTTAAAATTAAGTCCTACCGAAGTAATTGGAGGGCAGGTTTTAGTAGATCAGGTATCTATTTCAAATAAGTTTATAAGAGAAAATGGAGGGATTATGGAAGGTAAATTTGGATTTGTGAAGGTAAATTCAGAATTGGGAAATAACTTCACTCCATTGGCCTATGAAATGTTTGAAGGCTTACGTGCAGGTGAAAACTTTATCTGGAACCTTTCAGTAAGGCAAAAAATTGTTGGAGATTTAAATTTAAGTATTCAGTATGGAGGTAGAAAATCTAC
>JBBSPJ010000102.1:0-12045 GCA_038258905.1 Cytophagales bacterium | reverse complement strand
TGCTGAATTGTTGGTACTGTCGAAAGAATTTTCATTTTCAGTGAATTTACTTTCAATAAGCCGCGTTTCTTGGGGAAGAATACTCGGCAGGTTTGTATCCAAAACTTCGCAAACAGTTAACAGATCTGCAATTGAAATGTCTGATTTCCCATTTTCGATCCTATTGAGTTTACTTTGGCTACAGCCAATAAAGTCGGCAATGTATTTTTGGCTATAGCCTTTTTGTAATCTAATTTTTCTGATTTGTTCTCCTATTAGCATAACTTTGAGTTGAGGTTTTGATTTATGTAAGATTTAAGTTATACATAAATTAATAAAAGCCAAATTATATTGAGGTATTAATACATATATCTAAGAAATAAATCTTAAAAGTTATGAAAAATTTGAGTGTTGAAAGGATGGTTTACCTTACTGGTGGCAAAAACATTACCAGAATTCAGTATTGCAGCACACTTGCCTGGATTATGAACAACAACGATATAACAATAGACGGCTTAACGGCATGGGATGCGCATAGCGCTTCAAAATATGGCGGCTTTGATTATTATTAGTAGCTTTATTAAACTGGGGAACTTTCCTCAGTTTAACTTTATCATTTTGAAATATCAGATGCTACTTTTGCCGTTGATTTTTTTAAATTTCGCTAATTTATAGGGGCAAAATAATAAATCTTATTGCAATCAAATCAAAGGAACGTTATTTCACTTTATCCCAATTAATGCTTACTGCAAATAGCTTTTACCTAAATATTCTCATTATCTAGTAGGAATATTTAACTTTAAGTTTGTGAATGAATGCAAACTAACGAATGAAACAAAAAGTAGCTTTAGTTTTAGGAAGTGGAGGCGCCAGAGGAGTTGCTCATATCGGTGTGATTGAAGCCTTATTAGAAAACAATTTTGAAATCACCTCAGTGGCAGGCTCAAGCATGGGAGCCGTGGTGGGCGGTATTTATTCCGCTGGCAAGCTAGACCTATACAAAGAATGGGTCTGCAATTTTGATAAAATTGATGTCTTTAAATTACTGGATTTTACCTTTAGCCTTCAGGGCTTTGTTCGTGGAGAGCGCGTTTTCAAAGAAATGAGTAAAATACTGGGGGATATCAATATCGAAGAAATGCAATTACCCTTTGCTGCTATTGCTTCTAATATCAGAACCCAGCAAGAGGTTATTTTTGAGCAGGGTAATTTAATGGATGCCTTGAGGGCTTCATGTGCTATCCCAACAGTGATGACCCCTGTGTATGTGGGTGGCGAGGAGTTAGTCGATGGAGGTGTCCTAAATCCCATTCCCATTAATAGAGTTAAAAGAACCCCGGGCGACATTTTGGTAGCAGTAGATGTAAATGCTAATATTCCACATCACGTTAAAGCGCCTGAAACTGTTGTAGAAGTACAGGAAGCCCAGAGATATACTCAGTTAATTGATGATTTTAAATCAAAACTGAAGAATATCTGGCCTTATACCTACAAAGGTATACAAGTTGAAACTTCAATTAAGAAATTTGGCTATTTCGATTTACTCAATCGTTCCATCGACCTGATGCAGCAACAAATTACTACACTACAGATGTCTCAATTATCACCTGATTTAGTGGTTCGTATTTCACGAGATTCTTGTGGTACTTTTGAGTTTTATAAAAGCAAAGCATTGGTGGATGCAGGACATGAAGCCTTTGAAAAAGCGTATAAAAAATATAGCCGTGCATTGGAAAGCGATCAATAAATTACTTGGAAACATCGATATCTACTGGTTGGATTTCATCCTTAAAGGATATTTACCCGACAACGCTAAAATATTGGATGCAGGCTGCGGGGAAGGCCGCAACCTTATTTATTGCATGCAAAAGGGGTACGATGTTTTTGGAGTTGATACTAACCCTGAAGCTATTCAATTGATGCATATTTTAGCGAAACAGTATAAGATTCCTGATTATGAGGCACGTTTTCAAAAAATGGATATTGAGCGGTTACGTTTTCCTGATGATATTTTTGATGTGGTTATTAGTTCTGCCGTATTGCATTTTGCTCATAATGAGGAACACTTTATTCAAATGTTGAGTGAAATGATTCGCATATTAAAACCAGAAGGTAAATTGTTTTTGAGGTGTATGACAGAAAATAATCAAGAGGAGAATGAAAGGTTTTTATTGAGTGATGAATTGCTTCACTTTTGTTGTAATAAATTCTCATTAGAGTTATTAGAGCCACATAAGAGCGTTCGGGTAGGTCAAATACGATCTATGGGAACCTTCCTTCTACGCAAAATAAAATAATGTATAATACTATGTTTTATTACATAGTGTTTTGTAGGTTAAATTACCTTTTTTAATCCTGAACTGTCTTTAACTCAAATTCTCTACTTAAAATTTGCTTTAAAATTACATAAACAAACGTTTGATTTTTCTACACTCAATCCTTTAATATCAATAAATAAGTATATTTACTTAAATGATAGGGGTTTCGATAAAAGATATAATTCTGGGAAAAGAGGTGCATATTGCATCAGAAAATGATTATCGTAAAGCGCTATTGGTGGGTGTGTGCTGCCTGATTTTAATTTTTATAAGCATCACAAATGGATTACTTAATATCTTTCTATGGGGCTTTCAAGTAGACCCCACCTTTATGGTAGGTGTTTTAGGAGGTGCCTTGGGTTATGCCCTCAACCGATTTCATAAATTTGAACTAGCCAAGCATACCCTGCTCTTAATTGCTTTATTTTTTGTCACCATCTTCATGACGAATGAAGGAAAATATTATGGATCACAGCTTTATCTTTTCACTATTTTGGTGGCCTCAATTTCGTTATTTGGTTATAAAAAAGTCAAAATATGGTTGTTTTATGCAATTTTGGCATTCCTATGCTTTGTGTTAAGTGAATTCACTACCTATCAATTAATTTCTGTAGATACTATAAATGAAGCAAAAGAAGATAAAATTTACTTTTTAAACTATTTTTTCACTTTTATGGGCCTGATTGTGGTAATTTATTTCCAGGTGAAGTTACAATTCAAATCTGAAGAAAAACTAATCCTTAAAGATAAGCAACTTAAAGAGAGTGAAGAGCGCTTCAGGCTGGCTGTAGAAGGTACCAATGCCGGTATTTGGGATTGGGAAAACATTAATAAAGATCAACAATGGTGGTCTCCTAAACTGTATGAGCTATTAGGTTATAAACCTGATGAGATTGAACCCAATAGAATGGCTTTTAAAAATCTTCTAGCTCAGGAAGAGGATTATCCTCGCCTGGTGAATGATTTTAAGAAGCATTTTAGAAATAAAGAACCTTTCTCTGTAGAATATAAATTTAAATGTAAAGATGGTTCTTACAAATGGTTTCATGGTTCTGGCCAGGCTAAGTGGGAGGATGAAGATTTACAACCAGTGAGAATGGTAGGTTCTTTAGTAGACATTACTGAAAAGAAGGTGAAAGAAGAGGAAATTCAGGAGAAGAATAACCTGTTGGAAAGAACCAATGCTGAGTTAGATAGATTTGTTTATAGCGTATCACATGATTTAAGAGCTCCTTTAAATTCTATACAAGGCCTCATAAATATTAGCGACACTACAGAAGATATAAATGAGCTTAAGCAATTAATGAGTATGATGAAGAACCGAGTGAAAAAGCTCTATTCTTTTATTGACGAAATAATAAATTTTGCAAGAAATACCAGGACGGAGATAGTAAAAGAATCTATCAACCTTGAAAGTTTGACTAATGAGATTTTTGAGAATGCACAATTTAGAGAACTAGCCACATCCATTGATCTTAAATTATTAATTAAGGAAGATTTAAATATATATACCGACAAAGGTAGATTAAGTATTGTGCTAAATAATTTAGTTGATAATGCAATAAAATACCATAGGCATGCGCATCCTGGAAAATATGTGGCTATTAAGACAGTGGAGGAGGCCAATCATGTTATTATTCAGGTGATTGATAATGGTCAGGGTATTCCGGCTCAGGCACAGGAAAAAATATTCGATATGTTCTACAGAGCCTCCGAAAACTCTAAAGGTTCAGGCTTGGGATTATATATAGTAAAAGAGATGGTTGAAAGAATAGGGGGAGAAATATTCTTAAAATCTGAAATAGGAGAGGGCACTACTTTCTCCCTAAAACTCCCAAAGGAATAATTTACTGATTAATTTTTCCCTTTCCCTTCCATTCAGTTAATGAATTAATTTATCTTTGCCCTATGGCAAAAATGGAACAAACTACAGAAAACACTTTATTTAGAGATATTATTTCACATGCAAAGGAATACGGTTTTGTATTTCAGTCGAGTGAAATTTACGATGGCTTGCAAGCAGTATATGATTACGGCCCCTTTGGAGCAGAATTAAAAAAGAATATTAAGGAATTGTGGTGGAATACCATGACCCGTTTTAATGATAATATCGTAGGACTCGACTCTGCCATATTTATGCATCCTGATACGTGGAAAGCCTCTGGCCACGTGGAGAGTTTCAGTGATCCTATGATTGACAATAAAGATTCTAAAAAAAGATACAGAGCGGATGTGCTTCTCGAAGAAAAAGCGGCTTCCTATGAAACAGCAGGTGATAAAACAAGAGCAGATGCTTTACTTAAAAAAACCGGGCAATTATTAGAAGCAGAAGACTTAGAAGCAGTTCGTAATCTAATTATTGAGGAAGGTATAGCTTGTCCTATTTCAGGAACTACCAACTGGACTGAAGTTAGGCAGTTCAATTTAATGTTTTCCACCCAAATTGGAAGTGTAGCAGAAGATACCAGCAAAATATATTTAAGACCCGAAACGGCTCAGGGTATCTTTGTAAATTTCTTAAATGTTCAAAAATCTGCCAGAATGAAAGTCCCATTCGGGATAGCGCAAATAGGAAAAGCTTTCCGGAATGAAATTGTAGCAAGGCAGTTTATCTTCAGAATGCGTGAATTTGAGCAAATGGAAATGCAGTTTTTTGTAAGACCCGGTGAGGAAATGCTCTGGTACGAAAAGTGGAGAACTATGCGGATGGAGTGGCATAAAGCCTTGGGTATACCTGAATCAAAACTAAGATTTCATGATCATGAAAAATTAGCGCATTATGCCAACGCAGCTGTAGATGTAGAATACCAGTTTCCATTTGGATTTAAAGAAGTAGAGGGTATTCACAGTAGAACGGACTTTGATTTAAAGCAACATCAGGAGGTTTCAAGGAAGAAAATACAGTATTTTGATCCTGAAGTAAATAAAAATTACATTCCTTATGTGGTAGAAACTTCAGTGGGTGCCGACAGATTATTTTTAATGCTACTATGTAATGCCTATACTGTAGAAGTAACTGGCGAGGCTGATCAGCAAAAATCAAGAACCTATTTAAAGCTTCACCCTGCATTAGCACCTGTTAAAGCAGCTATTCTTCCTCTAACAAAAAAAGACGGACTACCTGAAAAAGCCCTGGAAATTTATAAAAGCTTAAAAGGTGATTTCAACGTGTTTTATGAAGAGGCGGCATCTATAGGTAAGCGATACACAAGGCAAGATTTAATAGGTACTCCATTTTGTATTGCGGTAGATCATCAAAGTTTGGAAGACAATACTGTCACAATCAGACATCGAGATAGCACCGATCAGGAAAGGATTAAAATTGATGCATTATCTCAATTTTTACATAAGGCTTGTTCTTTTAATAATA
This sequence comes from Cytophagales bacterium, assembly GCA_038258905.1. GTDB lineage: Bacteria > Bacteroidota > Bacteroidia > Cytophagales > Cyclobacteriaceae > Marivirga. Next base: position 6,378 of record JBBSPJ010000102.1, on the reverse strand, counting down.
TTTACGATCAGTTAGAAAATTAATATTGTTGATTTTGATATTGCCGATTACTATAGCCTGATCTACAAAATCAATTATATAAATTAAAACTTAGTATTAATTTTACGGTTAATAAAGGATATAGTAAATAGAAAGCGTAATGATAGAACTAACAGAAGACACACTTAAAGATATTGTAGAAAGCAATGAAATGGTTATGGTGCAATATGGCGCTACTTGGTGCGGTAATTGTAAAATTACAAAACCAAAATTCAGAAGATTGGGTGAGGAGAATGCCAATATAAAATTTGTTTATGTTGATGCTGAAAAATTGCCTAATTCCAGATCATTAGCAACAGTAAATAATCTTCCTACGTTTGCCGGTTTTAAAAATGGCAAATTAGTAAATTCAGTAGCAGGAAATAAACCTAGTATTATAACAGATTTACTCAATGAGGTTACCAATAATTAAACATGTTGTAGAATTCATCGATAAAAACGATGACGATTATGTAGTTGAATCCATGGAGCTCCTTGAGGATTTAATTGAAGCTAAAGGTATTAAAGATGAGGAGCTAGATGTAATTGGAGAATTGCTTTCCAATTTCTCTGGTGCTTTAGAGGTAAGTAAAGATATTAAAAGTGGTACACCTCAAAAGGAAGCTTTAAATAATTTCATGAAAAGAGTAATGGGTTCTATAGATAGTAAATGACTCTATAAATCAAATATTAAGTTGAAAAGCACGGCTATTGGTAGTCGTGCTTTTTTTATGATTGCTATAATAAATAATTCTAGTATTTATTAAAATAATCATATAATACATTTCTTTAATAGAAGACAGATTAAGTTCGTATCAAAAATGTTTTATTTAATCGATAAAAGTATTTGATTAGCAGAATAGTTTAGATGTGCTACTTATTTAATCACTATCTTATCGACCTAAATTAATGATTATGAAAAATATTATTCTTTCACAGATTATTCCGGTTATTTTTATGGCTTTCATTTCCTTAGGATTACAAGCTCAAACCGGTGATACTTTTGCCGATGCTTTAAAGACTAAAGAGGCAAATTTAACTTATATTTATTCGGAGGCACCAGGCTTTGCATCAAATCAAAATGGTAAAGTGCAAGGAGTGTGTGTTGATCTTATGAGCGATTTCGAGTTTTTCCTACTTGATAAATATGGAATTACTGTAAAGTCTACCGTAAATAAACAGCACGCCAATAATTTCACCAATTATTTAAATGCAGTGAAAAAGTCATCTCATGGAGTTTTTGGCCTAAGTAATACTACTATCACAGATGCTAGAAAAAAAGAATATAATTTTAGTCCTCCTTATATTACCAATATAGGTATGATACTTAGCAATGATGCCTTGCCAACATTGTCAGATATTTCTAATATTAGTGAGGTCTTTAAAGGTAAAATAGCAATTACTGTTAAAGGTTCAACCAATGAGGAACAGGTCTTAAAAATAAAAGCTAAATATTATCCTGATTTGAAGATTGAGTACGTGAATTCGTTCGAGGAGTGTATGAGTAAATTAAATAGTAATGCTGATTATTTTTCAAATCTTGATTTTACATATTACTTACAGGCCTTAAATTCAAAGAAACCAATAAAGAGGCATCCGGCTGGAGATCAAACAGCAGAGAAATTCGGTATAATTATGCCTAAAAATAGCGATTGGGTAAAACCTTTTAATGAGTTTCTTACTGAAGCCTATGAGACAAGCTCTAGCTATAGGAAAATTATAGTGCAACATTTGGGGCCAAATGCTCTAAAATTATTAGATGCTGTATCACAAAATTAAAACATATATAAATAGTATAAATGAAAAAAGCCACCCAAGGGTGGCTTTTTACTTACCAAAACATCAACCATTCACTATGAATTAAACTATTAATAATACAAGTAAAAATTTTTGTTTTTAGTTCCTATACTTGATAAATATTTTGTAGTAAGTATCTTCTATTAAGAAGTCTACGTTCCTTAAAGCCTTTGCATCATAATTTTCCTGGCTAAATTGTTCAAGTAATTCACCCTCAGGACTATAAACTGATATTATTTTAGCATCATTAAGGCCAACCTCGGGAAATTGAGGAGCCTCTAAGTTCTCTATTATTTCATTAATTAATTTAGCCTCTTTTTTAAGGCTTATGTCTTCGTTTAAATCACTAGTATTTAAAGCGAGAATTGTTGCGAAACTTAATAAGGTATTAATCATAATATTTTGTATTAACTATTTATACTTCCATGACGCATCAAATTAAGTAAAGTTGCATGGTAAAATTAAAATAATATTTTACCAATGTAAGATTTATGTAATAAATGGTACACAAATCAACAATTACAAACTAATAAAAATATATCTAGATTTTATTTTAAAATATTAATGATAATTTTATCTAAGTGCTTTATTTTAGGACTTACATTTTATAGGGTATTGTAGAAGTATAGAAAAAGTATATTTGGTTAGAGTTTTTAAGAAAAAAATTGAATTAAAGCCAACTTTTTTATTTATTTTCCTTTAAACTAAACATGAAAATCTTTTTTTGATACCTATAAAAACAGCTTAACTCATTCCATAATGCAACATAAAAATTCTTTTAGAATTCCAGATTCACAATATCCCAGAATAATTATTATCGGAGGTGGATTTGCGGGCGTAAAAATGGCTAGCAAATTCGCCAATAAAAAGGTGCAAGTAGTTTTATTCGACAGACATAATTATCATACTTTTCAGCCTTTGCTTTATCAGGTAGCTACAGCTGGCCTTGAGCCTGATGCAATTGCTGGTCCTTTAAGGAAATTACTCGATAAATCGAAAAATATATTTTTCAGAATGGCCACTGTTTCTATGATTCTACCGGATGATAAATCAGTTCTAACAGATAAAGGAACACTGGAATACGATCATTTAATAATGGCTTGTGGCTCTAAAACTAATTTCTTTGGGAATTCGGATCAATTTCAAAAAGCTTTTCCCTTGAAACAGATACCTCAGGCATTGGATTTACGAAGTCATATTTTACAAAACCTGGAGCAGGCAGTACTCACTAGTGAATCCGATAAGCTAGAGAAACTATTGAATATTGTAATAGTGGGTGGAGGACCAACAGGTGTGGAATTGGCGGGTGCTTTCGGGGAATTAAAAAAGCATGTTCTACCGAAAGATTATCCTGATTTAGATTTAGATAAAATGAATATTTATTTAGTGGAGGGGATGTCCGGTTTGTTAGGAGGGATGTCAGATTTCGCTGATAAAAAAGCACAACAGTATCTAAAGAAATTTGATGTGCATGTTAAGCTGAATACTATGGTTAAAAGTTATGACGGTGATGTAGCTGTTTTTGATAACGATGAATCCATGAAAACATCCACTCTGGTATGGGCCGCTGGAGTGATGGGTAATGTAATTAATGGTTTACCAGATGACAGTGTTTTTAAAAGTAGATATAAAGTTGATAGGTACCATAAAATATTAAACACTAAAAACATCTATGCTGTAGGAGATATAGCTTATATGGAAGAAGAAGATTTTCCTAAAGGACATCCAATGTTGGCTCCAGTAGCCATGCAGCAAGGTGAAAATCTAGCAAACAACTTGTTAAGTTTATTTAAGAATCCTGATGTAAAGTTAAAACCCTTTAAATATTTTGATAAGGGAAGTATGGCCACTGTTGGTAGAAATAAGGCAGTGGTAGATTTGCCTAAGAATTTACACTTTGGTGGTTTTTTTGCCTGGTTTATATGGATGTTTATTCATTTAGTTTCCATTATTGGATTCCGTAGCAAGGTGGTGGTACTCACTAACTGGATTTGGAACTATTTTACTTATGATAGAGGGAATCGACTGATAATTAGGCCGTATCTGCCTTCTCAAATAGGACGATTGGTTAAAAAAGATGATGCCAAAACATAGTGTTTTGATTTGATGGGCGGTTTCTTATTACCTTAAAATCATGCTAATTTGCATTCTTATGTGCAGAATGATTAAACGCAGATTGATGCAATTGCTATAATGAATAAAAAATCGCTTTACTGGACCCTTCAATTTGTTGGTTGGACAATTTATGGGCTATTAAATATTTACCTTGCTTTTTTAGGAGAAAGACTTTCCACTGAGCAGGCTATAGGTCAATTAATATTAGTTCCGTTTTATATCGTTATCACTCACCTGTACAGAAACTTTATAATAAGAAATGGGTGGTTGCAGCTTATTATTCAAAAATTGGTATTAAGAGTGATCATTGCTTGTTTGGTGCTTTCAATACTCAACTATGCTTTTCTATTTTTCATTTCTTCAATACTTGGATTAATAACCCCCGAAGAGGATTTCAACCTGATTGTAATTTTTATAAGTATTTTAGCCAACCTGATTTTATACTTTTTATGGTCATTGGTGTACTTCATGTATCATTATGTAGAGAATTACAATAGATCCTTAAAGTACAATGCTGCAATGAATGAAATTGAGTTGAATAATTTGAAGTCGCAACTCAACCCTCATTTTATTTTTAACGCATTAAATAGTGTGCGTGCTTTAGTAGATGAGGACCCTGCTAAGGCTAAAAATGCCATTACTCAACTATCTAATATTATGAGAAACTCACTGATTTTGGATAAAAAGCGACTAATAAATTTTAATGATGAGTTAAATACGGTGATTGATTTCCTCGCCCTTGAAAAAATCAGATATGAAGAAAGGCTTACAACAGAATTCACCATTCATCCGGAGTCTTATAAATATCAGATTCCGCCATTAATGCTACAAACGCTTGTTGAAAATGGTATTAAACATGGAATTTCAAACTTAACCCATGGTGGATTAATTGCTATAGAAACAAAAGTGGAAAACGGACAGCTGCTAATATTTATAAGGAATTCCGGACAATTGATACTAGATAAAAGAAGAAAAAGGAAGGGTTTTGGTATTGAAAATACAAAACAGCGTTTAAAATTAATCTTTGACAGGGCTGCTACGTTCAGTATTAAAAATGAAACTGATAATTTAGTAGTTACTACTTTGAGAATTCCTCAATTAAATTATTAAAAGCACTATATTTAAAGTATAATATTTAAAAGGTTTGAAAATGAAGGCATTAGTTATAGATGATGAAAGGTTAGCTAGAAAAGAGTTAATCAATTTATTGGCTGAATACAAGGACGTTGAAATTATTGGAGAAGCAGTTAATGCTGAGGAAGCAGAAGAGTTAATTGATCAATTAATGCCTGATTTAATCTTTCTGGATATTCAGATGCCGGGAAAAACAGGTTTTGAATTGTTGGAAACCCTTGAGAAAACTCCTAAGGTAATTTTTACCACAGCTTATGATGAGTATGCGCTTAAAGCTTTTGAATTTAACGCCCTGGATTACCTACTTAAACCCATAGAGCCTAAAAGGTTAGGAGAATCTATCGAAAAAATTAGAAAAGAAATTCAATCCAATACAGAAGTAAAATCCAATAAATCGAAGTTAACCATCAATGATCAGGTTTTTGTGAAAGATGGAGATAATTGCTGGTTTGTGCGATTGAAAGATGTACGGTTGTTTGAATCGGACGGTAACTATATCAAAGTGTATTTTGATAAGTATAAACCGATGATTCACAAATCATTAAATGCACTTGACGAAAAGTTGGATGACAAATCATTTTTCAGAGTAAGCAGAAAACATATTATAAATTTGGATTGGGTAGATGAAATTGAAACCTGGTTTAATGGAGGCCTGATGGTGAAACTGAAAGGTGGAGAAAAAGTGGAAGTAAGCCGTAGGCAGGCTACTAAATTCAAGGATTTAATGAGCCTTTAAGTAACAATAAATAGATCAGAGGCTAATTTATCTGCCAAAAGCTTACCTTTTTGCGTTAAAAAAAGTTGATTATTATCTTGAATACATAAACTTTGAGCCTTCCATTCTTCAATGGTTACTCCTTGGTGTTTTATTAGGTTGTAATCATATTGCTTTTGTAAGAAGTTTAGATTGCACCCTTCAGATGTTCTCAGTGAAGTCATAAGATATTCATTAATCTGATCAGTGACACTTAATTCCTCTTTCTCAAATAGATTTACACCGGTTTTTATGGCTTTAATGTACTTCGGGTTATTAGAAATATTATACTGCCTGCTTTTACCATTGTAGGAATGCGCACCGGGTCCTATTCCTAAATACATTTTATGTTGCCAATAAGCGCTATTGTGTTTAGACTTTTTCCCTGGCAAAGCAAAATTAGATATTTCATAATGCTCATATCCATTTTTGGAAAGTACTTCTACTAACTCATTAAATTGATCTGCAGCATATTCTTCGGTTGCTTCGGAGAGCTTACCTTGCTTCTGCCGTTTTCCAAACACAGTGGAAGGCTCTATAGTAAGGCAATAAGAAGAGAT
>JBBSPJ010000101.1:0-12073 GCA_038258905.1 Cytophagales bacterium | reverse complement strand
CCTTTATAATTCCAGTTTCTGTCTATTCCAATTGACAGTCTGCATTTCGAAAAACCTAGTTTCTTTACGAGAGTAACCTGACTTTCTTTTTCAATCAGAACGTTTTCACCCACTATACCAAGATCAGCCACACCATCTTCCACATATCCAGGAATATCATCATCTCTTAAAAAAAGAAATTCTAACGGGAAATTATCAGCTACAGCCTTTAATTTACCCTTACCATTGTTGAATTTGATACCGCATTCTTTTATTAATTTAAGTGAGTCTTCGCTTAAACGACCGGATTTTTGTATAGCAATTTTTAAAGTATTCATTATTTATTTTGCGTGATTTTTAAAGAATAGTAAAATAAGTGATTTACAATGGAAATGTTTAGTAATTTCCAGTAAAACTAAGATAAATAGCAGACATCTGCTTTGGGCGATATAGTATAGTTTTCCTCTTAAAAAGAGGAATGATGGAATACATGAGTTGTATGCACTACCTGAGAGGTAATGTTGAATTTTGTAATATGATTTTGTGAAATCCTCATGTACCCGCAAATGTAAAAAGTAATTTTAAAATACCAAGAATATATTTTATGAATTTTCGACAATTAAAATCAATTGGTTTTTTATTAGTAGAGTTTATTAAAAATTGACAATTTCACTAAATTTATTTATTTTAGATGCATGAGAAAGATTGATACACTTTTAGAGGAATATGGAACCAGTCATAAAAATTCATTTAACAAAAAGGTGCATTGGATTTGTGTTCCGTTAATTTTTTGGAGTATAGTGGCCCTATTCTATTCCATTCCTAACGATTGGTTAACTTATGTTTTTGGTGTTGGTTTCTTTAATAATTGGGCTGTAGTTGTATTAGGCTTAGCTTTAATATATTACATTATTTTATCTGTGCCCTTGTCGGTAGGACTTTTACTTTTTGCTATAGCTTGTATTCTAACTGCCCGCTGGGTAAGTGGTTGGGATATTTTACCACTTTGGGGAGTCGCGTTGATTGTATTCTTTTTAGCATGGGTAGGTCAGTTTTATGGTCATAAAATTGAAGGTAAAAAACCATCGTTTTTAAAAGATTTACAGTTTTTACTGATCGGCCCGGCTTGGTTATTACACTTTATCTATAAAAAATTAGGGATAAAGTATTGAAATACAAATCCATGCTGTTTAATTTCAAATGCTCTTCTCAGCCGGAAACCTCTAAGGAAGGCCGAGTATAAAACTTATGCGTTAAAAACGATACTGTAGTACAATTCTTAAGCAATTGGTTTTATTTTCTTTATCGGATCCTGCCTTAGTAAGTAAACTAAAACATCATATAATTCCGGCTTTAACTTTTGAAAATCTTGAGGGCGCTCAAAGAAATTCTCTACGGCCACAGCAAAAAACTCGTGGTAATTAGTAAAGGCATATTCCCTGAATAACTTACCTCTTTCAAGGCTATGCATATGTTGCTCGGCATAAAAATACCATTCTCGCCATGCTCTGATTCTGATGAGAGGCTTTATTCTATCCTCTAGTTTTACAGCATGCGCCATTTCATGTAAACCCAGGTTGCGGCCATCATCGGGATTCATATATCCTGAAACAAAATGCCTCCATGAAACAATAATCAAACGCATTTTAGGGTTTACTTCCCCATTATGATGCTTCTTACTTATCTCAGAATAATAGCTATTTGGGTAAACCAATATTTTTCTAAAATGAGTAAAACCACTAAAATTAAGGCCAAAGGTTAATTGTATAGCAGAAGCAGATATTAGTATTTTCATCTCATCTGTCACCTCCTCCATTTCTCGTGGTATAAATGTTTTTTGATAGATGAAGGCTTTTAACCTCCTTTCAAAAATAAGTTGGTCACTTTTACTTAATCGATTGTAATACTGATTATATTTTTGAAGTACAATTTTTTGTTCAGGTTTAATAGAAACAAAGTACGTTTGATAATATATATAAATAGCCTTTTAGATATCATAAGTATTAATCACGGTGTTTTTAAATATCAATGCAACAAACACCAAGCCCAATATTAAAAAAAACCCTCCTTTAAAAACACTTACAAATATTTCTCCCATACAAAATTAACCTCGATCGGGAAATTAAAACTATTTCAATTAAAAATGATTAATTACAATTGAATTTTGTAAATTTTCAATATAATATCAGGAATCCAATAAAAAAATGAGAGGTTACTTTGAACATGAGTATTTAAAATTTAAGAAAGGCCATTTGAGTAATTTAATTGCTCTAGCTAAAATTGATGGCGATTTTCATGAAGCAGAGGAACAGTTAATTCATAAAATCGGTCTTAAATATAAGCTTAAAGAATGGCAAATTGAGGGCATGATTATGAATGATGAAAGGCTTGACATTCAAATTCCAGGGACTCATCAACAAAAAATGGAGCAACTATATGATCTCATCCGAATGATGTATGCAGATAAAATAGTTGAACATAATGAAATAGTATTTTGCCAGAAAATAGCCATTAAATTTGGCTATAAGCCACAGGTAATTGATTGGTTGGTTAGTATTTTTGAAGAAAATAATAGACCGGTAGAGGATGAATGGGATGAAATAGTGAAATTAGCTGCCCGAGAATTCTTATCGTTGCCCTAAAAACATAAAAGGCTGCAGATTAATCTGCAACCTTTCAGGAAACCTTTAAAACCAATAAAAAAGATCCCTTATTATTTTGGTAACGAAACAGCATCAGTAGTGTGAATTACACCATTGCTTTGGAAAACATCAGCTATTTTAACTGTAGCTTTTCCTCCTTTTTCGTCTGTTAAAATTATATTTTTACCCTCCATACTAGCAATCAATGTTCCGCCAGCAACAGTTTGTAAAGAAGCCATTCCTTTGCCTTTCTTGATTAATTTGGCTAAATCTTTGGAACTTACATTTCCCGAAACCACATGGTAGGTTAAAATAGAAGTTAACATAGCCTTGTTTTCAGGTTTCAATAAAGTTTCCACTGTTCCGGCAGGTAATTTTTCGAATGCAGCATTATCAGGAGCAAAAACAGTAAAAGGCCCCTTACTTTTCAAAGTTTCTACTAATCCCGCAGCCTTTACAGCAGCAACTAATGTGGTGTGATCTTTTGAATTTACTGCATTATCAATTATATCCTTTGATGAATACATGGGAGCACCACCCACTTCAACTGTTTTTTGCTTTTGTGCCATACTTAAGGTGGCAAATAAGGTTAATACAAACACGAAACTTACTATTCTTTTAATATTCATAATTTTTAGACTTTATATTTTTTATAATTCATTTTGGTTGCGCAACATCTTCAGTTACGGAATATACAATATCATTGGATTTCTATGAATTGCATTTTTCCATATATCCAACTTCTTAAAAAGTTTATTAGCCACAAATGAGTTTACTAATGGCTTAATTTAATTTTAAAAAGTATATCCGTTATGTTAATTAATGATTATTCCTTAATCATTTATTAATCTGTGCACCCTTTCTCAGTTTTTATTTTTATTAACCACAAACTTATAAAAAGATAATAATTTCTTAGTTTATTAAAAATTAATCAAAAGCCAAACATGAATTAAAATAGCTTCATCAAAATCCATTTTTCTCATCGATTACAATTTTTAAGCTATTATTTTGATAATTTTCAGTTTTAAATAGGGTGAAATCTACCATTTACAAGATATGTTTATGTTTTTCAAAAGAGTTTTTCTAAATTCATTTTTATTAAAACAATTATACAAAACAACATAACATGAATAATTTAGAAAAAGACAACGGTTTATCCAGACGAAAATTCCTTAGGAATATAGGTTTGGCAACTGCAGGTATCTCTATCGTGCCGAGTCATGTAATTTCAGGGTTAGGCTATACGGCTCCTAGTGATAAACTCAATATTGCCGGTATTGGTGTTGGTGGTATGGGTAGAGGAAACCTAAGAAATATGAATTCACAAAATATTGTAGCCTTAGCCGATGTAGATTGGACCTATGCGAAAAGATGTTTTGATGATTACCCTAAAGCAAAGAAATACAAGGATTACAGGGTAATGCTAGAGGAGATGGACAAAGACATTGATGCGGTAATGATCAGCACACCGGATCACACCCACTATGTGAGTGCAAAAGATTCTATGACTGCCGGAAAACATATTTATCTGCAAAAGCCATTAACACATTCTGTTTATGAGTCTAGAAAGCTTACCGAATTAGCTAAATCCTCAGGCGTAGCCACACAGATGGGAAACCAGGGGAACTCTTCTGATGATATGCGCAAAGTATGCGAATGGATTTGGAATGGCGAAATTGGTGATGTGACTAAGGTAGATGCCTGGACCGACAGACCAATTTGGCCACAAGGCTTAGAAAGACCCACTGAAAAACATGCGGTACCTGAAACCCTGGATTGGGATTTATTTTTAGGACCAGCAGCAGACAGACCTTATCACCCTGCCTATACGCCTTGGAACTGGAGAGCCTGGTGGGATTTCGGAACAGGAGCTTTAGGTGATATGGCCTGCCATATAATGGATCCGGTGTATAAAGCTTTAGAGCTTGGTGCCCCATATGCATTTGAAGCAACCTCTTCTCAGGTGAACACAGAAAGTGCTCCCGTTGCTGAAAAAGTAACCTACTACTTTGGTGCGCGTCCTAAAAAAGGAAAAATAAACATGCCTGCAGTAGAATTCACATGGTTTGATGGTGGTTTAAAACCTGACAGACCTGAAGGTTTAAAAGAAGGCATGTATCCCGGAGACCAAAGAGGTTGGGGTGGAGCCATCTTTTATGGCACTAAAGGGACATTAATTTGTGGGACTTACGCTATGGATCCATTTATAATTGGACGTGAGGATAATCCACCAGCTACAACAGGGGAGTTAAGAAGAATTCCTAAAGCTATGGAAGGTGGCCACGAAATGGATTGGGTTCGCGCAGCTAAAGAAGATAAAAAGAACAGAGTAGAAGCTAGTTCAAACTTTGCCTATGCAGGACCCTTAAATGAAGTGGTAGTAGCAGGTAACCTTGCTGTTAGATTGCAGGATTTACGAAGAAGATTAGATTGGGATGCTAAAAACATGAAAATCACTAATATTGGTGATAGTGAAGAAATAAGAGTGGTAAGCACTGATAGCTTTACTGTAGTGGATGGCGATCCTCGTTTCGATACTAAATATGAAACCATTAATGCAAAAAATGCGGCTGAAGAATATGTAAAACGTACATACAGAAAAGGCTGGTCTTATTAAATTAACCATATAAATAAATTGTCATTTGATAATTGAAATTTATCAAATGACATTAATTTTACTTTTACAATTAAACCATAAAATAAAAGATTATGAAAAAATCATTTTGGGCACTTACAGCAGCAGCATTTATTGTTTTTGCTTGTGGAGATGCTAAAAAAGAAAACAAAGAAGAAGCTGAGGAAGTAATTGAAAATACTGACGAGGCAAATATCACGGAAGCATCTGAACCTAATACTTTATCTGAAAAGGAAAAAGAGGATGGTTGGAAATTGCTTTTCAATGGTGAAACTAATGAAAATTGGAGAGGTTACAATACCGATGTTTTCCCAACAGATTGGAAAGTGCAAGATGGCACACTTTATATGGCTGGCTCAGGAAGAGGTGAGGCAGGATCTGAAAATGGTGGTGATATTCTGTATGATGAAAAATTTGGTAATTTCCACCTTAAGCTAGAGTGGAAAGTATCCGAAGGAGGTAATTCTGGAATTTTCTATCTTGGACAGGAATCTGACGACTATGATTATATTTGGAAAACTGCTCCGGAAATGCAAGTATTAGATAACGAAAAACACCCTGATGCTATGTTAGGAACAGATGGAAATAGAAAGGCTGGTTCATTATACGACCTTTACCCTGCTAACCCTCAAAATGCTAGAACTGTTGGAGAGTGGAATGAAATTGAAATAATCTCTTACAATGGTACTATTGTTCACAAACAAAATGGTGAAACTGTGGTAGAGTATCATCTTTGGACACCACAATGGAAAGAAGATGTTGCGAATAGTAAATTCCCCGCACTCAATGAAAATTGGGCTGATGTAGCGAAAGAAGGCTATATTGGTTTACAAGATCATGGTGATGATGTTTGGTTTAGAAATTTAAAAATTAAAAAACTTTAAAGATAATTCAATACCAAATCAAAAGGGTCATTTCTAACTGAAGTGACCTTTTTTTTATATTTAAAAACACATCGAAAATCTTTTAACATAAACATAGTTGCTTGAACGCAAGTAGATTTGAATTCAATAAGCTTAACTTTGCCACTCTATGAAATCATTGAGAATTATATATATGGGAACGCCAGATTTTGCGGTACCCTCCTTAAAAATATTAGTTGAAAATGGGTATAATGTTGTGGCTGTAATTACTGCACCGGATAAACCCAAAGGGCGGGGACAAAAACTCTCCATTTCTGCCGTGAAAGAGTATGCTTTATCTGTTAACTTACCCATATTACAGCCCACTAACCTAAAAGATCCGGAGTTTATTGATGAATTAAGATCCTATAAGGCTAATTTACAAATAGTTGTAGCCTTCAGAATGCTACCGGAAATGGTATGGGACATGCCGGATATAGGTACCTTTAATTTACATGCTTCACTCCTGCCACAATACAGAGGTGCCGCCCCAATACATTGGGCCGTTATTAATGGTGAAAAGGCAACAGGTATTACCACCTTCTTTTTAAAGCATGAGATAGATACCGGTAGTATTATCTTACAAGAAGAAGTTACTATCGATAAAGAAGACACAACAGGAACTGTGTATGAAAAATTAATGACAAAAGGAGCTTCTCTTGTTTTAAAAACAGTAAAAGCTATTGAAGAAGATAACTATACTTTACAGCAGCAAGATGAAAGCCAAGCCTTAAAGCATGCCCCCAAGTTATTTAAAGAAAATACTGAGATTGACTGGAGCAAAAGTGCAGAAGAAATATATAATTTTGTTAGAGGCCTTAACCCCTTCCCCACTGCATGGACTATTTTTAATGGTAAGCAGTATAAGATTCATGAAACTGAAATTATGAACCACAAAAAAACAGGGGAAGTAGGTGAAATAATGACTGATCAAAAAAATTACCTGAACATTCAATGCGGATTAGGTGTATTAACTCTTAAAGAAATACAACAAGAAGGCAAAAAAAGAATGCTGATAGCTGATTTTTTTAGAGGTAATAAGTTATAATCAAATATAATTCAAAGTTAATTCTATTTCTATATGATAATTTCAATGATAGTAGCCCAAGCACAAAATGGTGCCATCGGAAAAAACAATGAAATGATATGGCACTTGCCAGACGACTTAAAATATTTTAAGGATCAAACCCGCCATCATCATATATTAATGGGGAGAAAAAACTTTGATTCATTGGGTGAAAAATATCAACCACTTCCTCAAAGAGTAAATATTGTAATCACCCGCAACAAAAATTGGCAGCATGACGGTGTAAAGGTTTTTCATGATGTAGAAGAGGGTGTAAAATTTGCTCAAGAAAATAAGGAGGAAGAACTTTTTATTATAGGTGGTGGCGAGATTTACAAATTAGGCTTACCCATAGCAGATAAACTCTACATTACTGAAGTAAAAGCTAACTTCCCTGATGCCGAAGCTTTTTTTCCTGAAATTGATAAAAGCCAGTGGAAAGAAATTAGCAGAGTGCATCACCCCATAGATGATAGACATCAATTTGAGTTTGATTATGTTATTTATGAGCGAGCTTAAAACTGATAGGTTTAGTTTCATAAAAAAGTTTAAAAAAAATAAGTATAAAAATAGAAAATTAAAATTTTTAGACTCATCCAATATTTAAATAATTATATTAAATATTAATCTAATCATTAAATATTAAGCCTCTCAATTGCTAATTATCTAAAATATTCTTAAATTCCATAATCTATAAAAGTTCATATCTTACTTTTAATGATTTTAATTTATGGAAGAAACAGATCGGCATATTACTAATAAATTTTCTAATGAAACTGAAAATGATATCCAAGCTATCCAAAACATGCTGGATATTTCGTTGGATATAATATGTACTATTGATGCCGAAGGAAAATTCCAATACCTAAGTAAATCATGTTTTGATATACTCGGCTATACACCTCAAGAATTGGTTGGTCAAGAATTTATTAAGTTTGTATACCCTGATGATGTAGCAAAAACGATAAAAGAGGCGACTGATATTCAGAGCGGTATTTATACCACAAGTTTTGAAAATAGGTATATTCATAAAAAAGGTAAGATTGTACCTATTATGTGGTCTGCCAGATGGGATTATAAAACTAAACTTATGTATTGTGTTGCCAAAGACGCTACAGAAGTTAAAAAATTAGAGGCGGAAAAAGAGCAAGAACGTATTAATAAAGAAGCCTTAATCAATGGAACCGACACTCTTATTTGGAGTTTTGATGAGCATCTAAATCTTTTATCTGCTAACGAAGCGTTTATTAACTCTGTAAATGAATTTACAGGAAGAGTTATTAAAAAAGGACAGTTTTTAATGGATGAGGACTTCTTTAATCCACAACATTTAAGTTTTTGGAAGGTGCCTTATAATGAGGTTTTAAGTGGTAAATCCACCAATTTTGAATTAGAAGTGCCTGATGCTAACAATAATGAAACAATATGGCTTAAAACAGAAATCAAACCGATTATAGAAAATAACAAAATTGTTGGGGGTGTTTGCAGAACGTTTGATATCACTAGTTCTAAAAAAGATGAAATTGAAATTAAACAATTAAACACCCAATTAAAAGAGGCTCAAAGGTTTGCAAGGCTTGGGTATTGGGAAGTAAGTCTTAATAAAAAATTTCTTTATTGGTCTGATGAGGTATACAGAATTTGGGAGATTGATAAAGAGGCAGTTCTTCCAGATTATGAAGCATTCATAAACACAATTCACCCCGAAGATCTCACCAATTACCTATCAACACATGAAAAAGTAATTAAAGAAAAAAAATTACTTGATGGTATTGAGTACAGAATTATCACTCAGCAGGGTACAGTTAAGTGGGTGAGGGAAGTGGGTCTTTTAATAAAAGATGGAGGTCCAAATAAAAATAAGTTAAAAGGCATTGTACAAGATGTTACTCAACAGAAGAAAATTGAGGAGGAACTGAAAAATAGAAATCAATTTATTGAAAGTATTTTTCAGCATATCCCCATGGGCATTGCTGTAAATAAAATTGAGGAAGGCACAGCATTGTTGATGAATAAAGAATTTAGCAATACCTATGGCTGGCCTGAACATGATTTAACCGATGTATCTACTTTTTTTACAAAAATTTATCCTGATAATGACTACCGCGAGAAAATGGTAAAGCAAATCACCGCAGATATGCAAAGCGGTGATATAAATAAAATGCAATGGAAAGGTATTAGCATCACCACTGAAACAGGTGCCCAAAGGTATGTAGATGCTAAAAATATACCTTTAATTGACCAAAATTTAATGATCTCTACAGTTATTGATGTTTCTGAAAAAATGCATAGTAAAATAGCTATGGAAACTGCATTAAATGAGAAGAAAATGGTATTAGAAAGCATTTCTGATGCTTTTTATGCATTAAATGAAAATTTTGAATTTACCTATATCAATCAAAGTGCATTAGAATTATTTAATAAAGAAGATAAAAATTTCTTAGGAAAAAATCTTTTTACTGTCTTTCCTGAGTTACAGAAAACCATATTTTACGACTATTTGCTAGAGTCAAAAGAAAAAAATAAATCTTGTAGTTTCGAGTTTTATTATGAACAGTACGGTTTATGGTTTGATGAAAATATTTACCCTAGTCAGAATGGTTTTTCAGTTTTTTTTTAAAGACATTACAGATAGAAAAAAAATTACTAAAGAACTACAAAATGCATATGAAAGAAATAAGGAAATATTAGAAAGTATTTCTGATGCATTTTATGCGATTGATAAAGATTTTAATTTGACCTATATAAATGCAGAAGCTGAAAGATTGCTTGGGTTAAATAAAGAAGAAGCTATCAATAAAAATATATGGGAAGTTTTTAAACCTGCATATGAAACAAAATTATATTACGAATACATAAAAGCTTTTAAAACCAAAGAAACACAAAATTTTGAATATTTTTATCATCCACTAAAAAGTTGGTATTTTATTAACGCTTATCCTTCGGAAAACACCCTCTCCATATATTTCCGTGACATCACTGAGGAAAAGAAAAACCGGAAGCATATGGAGAAACTTAACAAGGAATTAATTGAAAGAGCCAAAGAGCTGGAACATATTAATAATGAGCTAGAACAATTTGCCTTTATTGCTTCTCACGACCTGCAAGAACCACTCCGTATGATCACTTGTTTTATGAGCCAATTGAAAATTAAGTTTGGTGGAGAGTTAAATGACAAAGCAAATACCTATATTGATTTCGCAATTGATGGAGGTCTAAAAATGAGGCAAATCATCATTGATCTATTAGAATACTCTAGAGCAGGGACTCAATTAGATTATACTGAAGAAATTAATTTAAATAAAATGGTTAACGATATTACTTCCTTACAAAGGGGTGTGATAATACGTAAAAAAGCCAAAATTGAAATTGAAGATTTACCAACAATTTATTTTAACAAAATAGGAATTCAACAGGTATTTCAAAATATAATCAATAATGCATTAAAATATTGTAAAGAGGATAGCGATCCTCAAATAAAAATTAAATGTATTGAGGAGAAAGATCATTATCAATTTATTGTGTCAGACAATGGCATTGGAATTAAGCAAGAATATCAAAATAAGATCTTTTTGATCTTTCAAAGATTGCATAGTAAAAGTGAATATAGTGGAAACGGATTAGGATTAGCTATTTGTAAAAAAATCATTGAGAAGGGTGGGGGAAGAATATGGATTGAATCTATTTTAGGAGAAGGATCACAATTTCACTTTACCATTCCAAAGAATAATATAGAATGACAAAAAAAAATATACCTATTATTGGAATTGGGGCATCTGCCGGAGGATTAGAACCCTTAGAATTATTTTTTGAAAATGTGGATGAAAAAGCAGGGTTTGCTTATATAGTTGTCCAACATCTTGCTCCTAACCATAAGAGTTTGATGGATGAATTATTGGCAAGGCATACTAGTTTACCAATTTCAGTTATTGAAGATGGTACAATTGTAGAAGCAAACCATATTTATTTAAACCCTCCTAAAAAAATAGTAGAGATTAACAATAATCTCATTGTCTTAAGAGACAAAAAGGAAAATCAATTAAGCTTTCCTATATCCTACTTTTTTCAGTCCCTATCGGAGGCAAATGGGGATAACTGTGCGGCTATTGTACTATCCGGCACTGGTAGTGATGGCTCAGAAGGCGTGAAGTATATAAAGGAAAAAGGTGGTTTAGTACTTATACAATTGCCTGAGACAGCCAAATTTGATGGGATGCCCAAAAATGCCATTTATACCGGTGCAATTGACAAAATTAGTCAGGTAGATGCTATGCCTGCGGAATTGGCCTTGTATTTTAACCACACAAAAAAGATCTTAGAAAAAGAGATAACAAATGAAAATAATTTATCGGTCATACTTGAAATATTAAAAGAACTAAAGTCACAAATAGGGATGGATTTCTCTGAATACAAGCCATCAACCGTGCACCGTAGAATTGTTAAAAGAGCAGGTTTGTTAGGTATTTATGAATTGACTGAATACTATGAACATATAAAATCAAATATAAGTGAGGGTGAATTTTTAGCTAAAGAATTATTAATTGGTGTAACGCGTTTTTTTAGAGACGACAATGTGTTTCAGGCAATTAAAGAAGATGTTATCCCAGAAATAATTGAAAAAAATAAAGAAAGCAAGCAAATAAGGATATGGGTTGCAGCTTGTTCCACCGGTGAAGAAGCCTTTTCCATAGCTATTCTTTTCAAGGAGTATCTCAAAAAAAATAACTTGCAATATGATATCACCATTTTTGCAACAGATTTAGACAAAGAGGCTATAAAAGTAGCTAGTAATAGGGTTTTTCCTGAAAGTATAGCAACTGAAGTAAGCAGAGAAATATTGAATACCTAT
>JBBSPJ010000100.1:0-12101 GCA_038258905.1 Cytophagales bacterium | reverse complement strand
TGACTCAATAGAACAGGTGAACCAATTTGATGTGGATGACATTCAATAGGAGAGAATTAATCTCAACAACACCAATACTACTTCGAGTTGCTTGTTAAATTTTCTATTTAGTCTTTGATCGCCAAAACCTATTTCATATAATGATTATATGAATTAGGTTACATTAATCTATTGTAAGATAATATGTATGAATCTCCCTTTTTTAAAAAAGAAGAACTTAATTTATTACCTCAGGCACCGGGAGTTTACAAATTCCATAATACCGAGGGTAAAATCATATATGTAGGTAAGGCTAAAAATCTTAAAAATAGAGTCTCAAGCTATTTTAATTCCGCTAAAACACATAATAGAAAAACTTTAAGGCTAGTAAGCGAAATTTATAAAATTGAAATATCAATTGTAAATTCTGAATTTGATGCTCTTTTATTAGAGAATTCTCTCATTAAAGAATTACAGCCCAGGTATAATATTCTTTTAAAGGACGATAAAACATTTCCGTATTTATGCATTACAAATGAGCCATTCCCAAGGATAATAGCCACCCGGAAAAGAATAGCTAGAAGTGGCACCTACTTTGGCCCCTATGCAAGTGTAAGAGCTATGAATAATGTACTTGAGCTGATAAGGAAATTATATCATATTAGAACCTGTAAGCTCAATTTAAGTGATGCTAATATAAAAGGAGGAAAATTTAAAATTTGCCTTGAGTATCATATTGGGAATTGCAAAGGACCCTGCGAAGGCTTACAAAGCCATGAAAACTATTATAAAGACATAGAATTGGCAGAACAGATTTTAAAAGGCAATCTGGCTATACCTAAACAGTACTTTAAAGAGCACATGGATAAGGCTGCAGAAAATTTAGATTTTGAAAAAGCCCAAAAATATAAAGAGAAATATGATTTACTTGAGAAATTTCATTCAAAATCTTTAGTCGTAAATCCAAGATTAACAGATATAGATGTATGTACCCTTATTTCTGAAGAAAAGAATGCTTTTATCAATTTCATGCGAATTAAAAATGGTAGCATTATAGCCACTCACACCATTGAGATTAAAAAGAAGTTGGAAGAATCTGATGCAGAAATTCTGTTATTAGGAGTGATTGATCTCCGCAAATTATACCAAAGCGATACAGAAGAAATTTTAACCAACATTGATATCGAAAACGTACTGGCTGAATTTCATTTTATTAAGCCACAGATTGGGGATAAGAAGAAATTGGTGGATATGAGTGTGAAAAATGCCTTATTCTTTAAAAAAGAAAAGCTTAATCAAAATGAATCGAGCAAAATAAAAGAATTAAGGGTAATTAAACAGCTGAAGGAAGACCTTCAACTAAAAGATTTACCACTACGCATTGAATGCTTTGACAACTCAAATTTAGGTGGTACAAACCCGGTAGCTTCTATGGTTCATTTTAAAAATGGCCGACCTGCTAAAAATGAGTATCGCCATTATCATATTAAAACTGTTGTAGGTCCTGATGACTTTGCTTCAATGACAGAAATAGTGGGTAGAAGGTATTCTCGATTAAAGAAAGAAAATGCTCCACTACCTAATTTAATTATTATAGATGGGGGTAAGGGGCAGTTGAATGCCGCTTGCATAGCGTTAAAAGAAATAGATCTATATGGAGAAATACCCATTATTGGCATAGCTAAAAGACTAGAAGAAATATATTTCCCGGGAGATCAGTTTCCTTTACACATTAGTAAAAAAAGTGAATCATTAAAACTGATTCAAAGATTAAGAGATGAGGCACACCGTTTTGCCATTACTTTCCACAGAAATATTAGAAGTAAAAAGAGCTTTGTAAGTGAATTAGAAAATATTCCCGGTATAGGAGAGAAAACTGTTAATGAATTACTGGCTCACTTTAAATCACTTACTAAAATTAAAAATGCTTCATTCGAAGAGCTAAATAAAGTAGTTGGAGCCTCAAAAGCTGAATTACTGATAAAATCCTTTCAAAATAAAAAAGGAGAACTATAAAGCTCTCCTTTTTTAATATTTATCATTTATTAATCTTAAATTAATAAGACCATAATTCATGTTCTTTTTCCATCAACTGGTATTCTAAATATTGTGAAGCCAATATACCAGCTTTTGCAGACTCGCTGTACACGTCAATAACTGCATCATCATTAGGGTTAGCTATTTTCACAATACGTGCATTAAATAATCGTAGAGCAAATGCATCAGCTAGATTTTTATGTTCAGCACTATTCTGTGGATTAAACCAAATAGCCTCGTTAGGCATACTTCTAAAAAGTCTAGCGAGATCTTTATATTTAAAAACTCCCACTTCTCTAAAAATTCCTGCAGTGAAATTTTCAGCTGGTATAATCAACTTAATTGCTTGTATATCCCAATTTAGCACTGATCTTTTCTTATCGAAAATCATATCTTCAACAATTTCCATAATAGAAACATCTCTAGCTTGGAATTTGGTATCAATAGGACCCATAGCAGCTGCATCTCCGCCACCACCCCAGTCGTCTCCTCCTGTATCATCTGCTGCTGCGGCATCGTCTCCCCATCCATCATCAGCACCTGCGCCCCAATCGTCTCCTCCATCACCAAATCCATCATCCGCAGCTTCACCATAACCTTGCATCTGTGGATTTTCCATATTAGCTAAAAACTCTTCTTTGGTATAACGAACAGTCATTGAATCGTTTTTGTAGATAGGTAAAATACCAGCCTTAGCTGCATCTATGATGATTTTAGAAATCTCATTACCTCTTGCAAAAAAGGGCTTATTTTGCTTCTCCATTAAATCCATTCTTCTCCAAATCCTTTTCTTGAACATGATATCATCTTCATGAATTGGAAATACAGAATTAGAATTATATCCATCATTCTCTGATTCCTGAGCAATAACCGGCACTACAAACAGTACTGGTAAAATCACTAATAAAAACACAAACTTTTTCATAACACAAATTATTTAACTTAATTAATTAAGAGGAATTACCTCAGTAATTTCAGGTAATCTCACCTCTTCTGTACTTCCTCTAAAGTTTCTTCTTAACACCTGGTTAATTTCAACTACTAATCTGTCACCTGGTCTTGCATCGTTCATTAATTGAGACAAGTTTACGGTTTCCGCAGTTGCTCTTATAGGCTGACCAATTGGTCTTGGCCCTCTGGCTAACCTAATAGTCCACTGAGTTACTTTATACTGAGAATCTTCAGGTAATTGCTTTTTGAAGTTATCTTCTGCAATAGCTGCAGTTCTTAAAACTCTTAATGCACTAATAGATTCACCTTGCTTTTTGTTCACTGGCTTGGCTCCGTTGTACACTTGTACTGTAGGACTTGGTATTCTTTGCACATCAAAATCTACATCTCCAATTTTATTACCATTTGAAGACACGCCTAATTTTACTTTTGGAGCATTAGGAACAACTGTAACAACACCTATTTCTTTACTAGCAATAGAAGTACCACCTGTAACACTAAAAGTAGGATTATAAGAAGTACCTAAAGCAGGAACTGATACATTCAATTTATTACCACAATTTAAATACAAAGTACTTAAAGCAGCAGATTGTACCTGAATAACGGGCTTAGCTACAAAATATTCTATAGAGTTACTATAAACACTATCTTTCAATTTTGCTGTAGCTTCATAAGTTTTTCTTACTAAACCATCTTTGTCATATGCTCCTGGAGTAGCTGTAAATTCTATTTGTCCTTTTCCATTAGTAACTGTCAATGCAGCACCATCTCTGGTCATTTCAGGATCTTCAGCAGATGAAGAAGCTGCTACGATCAAATCAGCCTTATATTTAGCACCGGCAGCTACTATTTTAGATTCCGGTAGAGCTACCAATTGAATTAAATCAAATTTTAAATCACCAGCCCCTACTTTTTGTGCTAAAAATTCAAGTGCTCTAGACTCATAAGCCATTACTTTGTTTTGGTAATCACTTAAAGTAGCTAAACCCGCAGGGGTAGGTGTCTCCATAAATTCTAATGTCGCCCATGTTTTGTTTTTTTGGTTAGGATCAGTCATGTTAGGATTGTCATTAGCATCTAATGCTAAAGGATCAAAAGTTATTGAAGGGTCATTAATGATCTGATTTAAAGCAGAAGAATAGTCATTCAATGATTTTTGCAATTTAACACCATTGTCCTGATTCTCCGGCATCATGTAGTTACCCACCATGTCATAATTGGTTTTACCAGCAATTTCGTTAGTTTCTTCATTATAACCACCAGTAATTTCAATGAATTTTGCTTTATAATCACCTAGCTCCTCCACCATTGCTCTGGTTTTATCCTTGATTTGCTTGGCTTTGTCAAGAACAGCTACATCAGCTGCTCTATTACCTGCTTCTTCCACAGCATTGCTAATTCTGGAGATAGTATTATTATTTTGCTCTTTAGCGGCATCAAGAGATACTTCTAGAGAGTTGTTTATATCGATGAATTTGTCGAGTACCGTAACACTTACGTTTAGTGCTAACAATGCTGTTAACACGAGGTACATCATACCAATCATCTTCTGTCTTGGGGTTTCTTTTCCGCCAGCCATAGGTTTCTAATTTTTTAAGTACAACAAATAATTAACCTTTCATTGCAGAAAGCATATTTCCATATACTTTATTCAATTGAGAAAGGTTAGTTGTCAGATTTTTAACCTCTGTTTTAAACTGCTCAGCATCTTTACTCGCTTCAGTCATATTTTCCATAGCCACAGCAAGGTTAGAATAGAATTTATTCATTGCTTTTACGTGGTTCTGAGAATCTTGTAACTCCATTTCATATACCTGATTTAAAGCAGATAGATTTTTTGTTACGGCTTGCACTTGAGAATGATATTGTTTAGCATCTACTGAAGCATTTGACATTTCTGACATTGCTTTTACAGTAGAGTCATAAGACTTATTCATTTCCAAAAGGGATTTACTTGCAATTTTTACATTGTTAGCATAATCGTTAGTAGCTACTGCAGCACTGCTTAAGTTAGACATTTGCTTAGCAGACTCTGCCATGCTCTTCATTCCTTCGCCTAAGCTTTTCACCAAATCAGGGCCTACTTTACCTTCTTCCAATACTTTATCCAACTGCTGAGCGGTAGATGAACCACCAACTGTAGAAATTTGCTTTCTTTTTGAAGCAGGTTCCCCTTGAAAGTCATCAGATAATTCAGGATAAACTTTACTCCAGTCAACCTCACCGTGCTGAGGTTCAAACGCACTTAAGAAGAAAATGATTGCTTCAGTAGTAAGACCTACTACCAGCATAGCACTTGCACCTTCCCAGTGCATAATTTTAAACATGGCACCAACAATTACGATAGCTGCGCCAATTCCATAAATTTTAGGCATTATTGTTTTGAAAAGTAATACCTGAAATCCTCCTTTTTTATTGCTCATGTTTGTAGATTTTTAATGGTTAATGCTTTATTAAAGATTGTATATTTTTTTGTTAATGTCAATTAAAATTCTGATCCTGCTGATCTACCTAAGTAAGTCATTGCACATCTAAAACCAATATAGGCTCTAGTTGAATCTCTGTGCTCAAATGCTCTTGTACCTGTTTCCAAATAGAATGCAATATCTTTCCACGATCCACCTCTAGTTATCTTTCGGGGTTCGCTTTCATCAAAGAAAGTTGGATTTAAATCCCAAACCAAAGGAACTGACGCTGGGTTGAAAGCATCTTCACACCACTCAGCAACGTTTCCTGACATATCAAACAAACCAAAATCATTTGGAAAGTATGATTCAACAGGAGCAGTATAAGCGAAACCATCATCAAAGTAGTTTCCTCTTCCTGGTTTAAAGTTGGCTAACATGCAACCTTTTGCATTTCTGATATATGGATTTCCCCATGGATATTTCGCCATGTCTCTTCCGCCTCTTGCTGCGTACTCCCATTCTGCTTCAGAAGGGAGCCTAAAAGCAGGCATTGGAAATTCACCTAAAGATTCTCTGTATGCATTCAGATAATCCGTTCTCCAACGAGAAAATTGCTTAGCTGCTTCCCAATCTACACCTACAACAGGGTAATCATCAAAAGCAGGGTGCATATAATAATACTCCTGCATTGGATCTCCCATATGATGTGTAAAATCCTTCATCCAAACTGTAGTATCAGGGTACAATTCTTTAGTAATAAAATCCCTACCTAATGTTGAGGCAGAATCTTCATACATTCTTTCTATGAATTGACGATACTCGTTATTGGTAATTTCAGTATCATCCATATAGAATCCACCAATTGTTACCTGTCTGTTGAAGTTAATTTGTGAAGCTGCAACGTCTTCATCAGCTTGCCCCATATGGAATGTACCGGCTGGAACAGCCACCATACCATAAGGTACTGACATGTACCAACCTTCCCGGCCGGCTACACCTACTACTTCGCCCTGATCACCTGCTCCACCACCAAAAAGACCGCAGCCTTGAAGGAATAATGAAGCTACAAACACTAGTGATAGGCTTACATTTTTCAAAACACTTTTATTATTCATAACACCTATTTGTTTCAAACTAAACGCTAATATATTGTTATTTATTCATTTAACGTTTCACACCTTACTAATAAAACCATACATTGTAAGGTTTTATTGCATTTTAAAGAAAATAATGAAATCTCGACACAATATCATAAAAAATATTAATAATGCAAATTTTTTACGACTAATGCCTAAATCGCGGGGTTCTCACCACCTTTTTACCCGATGTAGATATTGCAGGCAACCTATAACTCAACATAATTTCATGTGAAGTTAAACTTTTAGCATCCTGCGCTACTACAGTATAATCAAATGCATAACCAAACCTTAAAGTATTTTCCTTTAAGAAGCTATACCCTACCATTAAAATTAATGCTTCCTGTTGTCTGAACGATAGACCTCCCCAGATCTTATCCTGGTAAGTGGCTATTGTAGAAATATCAAATGTATAGGAAGTAAATTCTGTCGATCTTATTAATACACTAGGGGTAACTTTTATATCATAGGTAAGCGGAAAAGTATATCCACCTGTTAAAAGCACCTCTTGAGGATATGGGTTTCTATACTCATCTGCTCCAAAACCATAATCTGATTCAATCATATGATTAAATGCCGCTCCTACATAAAACTTCTTATGTTGGTAATGAACCCCTAATGAAAAATCAGGCCTTACCTGTGTGGGTTCAATGCTAATAATGGTTTCATCATTAGGATTGATAGCTCTGTAAATATCTTTATCCACCGTTTGGGTAATAGCACCCACTCTAAATCCAATACTTAATTTTGAATCTTTAATACCCAAATGGTAAGCACCTGAAGCTTGTACCTGAATAAAATTAGATGCCTGTATCTGATCATTTACTACAAAAAAACCGAAGCCACTGTTTATTCTATTGATAGGAGATGATAAAGAAATCATTTGAGTGTTTAGCGCACCGCCAGGGCCTGCAGTTGGGCTATATCCTAACCATTGTGTTCTATGCAAAGCAGTTAGCATGGTATAACCTTCCACCCCGGCATAAGCAGGGTTATTATATGTATTATTAAACATATAATGAGAAAAAGGTGAATCTTGTGCATAAGATGTACCTACCGCAAACAGCACAAGGGAAAAAATAACTTTTTGTATAATTTGCTTCATTTTTCTGTTTTTACACTAATAATTATATCAACATTTATTAAATGTAATAAAATAAATCTCAATATTAAAGAGGTAAAAGACTCAGAAAGTTTCAATTACCTCAAACTTTAAGCGATAAATATAATAAAAAATACTTTCGTTCAAGCCTTTATGTAATATATTTAAAGTTATTATATAAAATAAAGCATTTAAAATACTAAAAAACAGCTATTTAAGCCCATTACATTTTTTTATGTAAAGTTCTAAAGCACCCGTCATTGAAGGTGCATTAGGTAGTGGCGCCTCAATGTCCAGTATTAAACCTGCTTCGTTTGCTGCCTGAGCCGTTGTAGGGCCGAAAACAGCAATCCTTGTATTGTTTTGTTTAAACTCAGGAAAGTTTACAAATAACGAATTTATACCAGAAGGACTGAAAAAGGCAACAATATCGTAACTTACATCATCTAAATCAGATAAATCGGCCGCTACTGTTTCATAAATGATAGCCTCAGTGAAATTATAGTCATTATCGCTCATAAATGAAGGTATATCATCTTTTCTTATATTAGAACAAGGAAAAAGATATTTCTCATTTTTATGCTTTTTCACCACCTCAAGTATATCCTGCGCGGTTCTTTCTCCTACAAATACTTTTCTTTTTCTTACTACTATATATTTTTGAAGATAATTGGCTGTTTGCTCTGATATACAGAAATACTTCATTTCAGGAGGCATTTCAATTTTACTCTCTTTGCAAATATTGAAAAAATGATCTACTGCGTTCCTACTAGTAAATATAATAGCAGTATGTTTTAAAATATCAATCTTTTGCTTCCTGAAATCCTTAGAAGATACCGGCTCCACTTTAATAAACTGACGAAAATCTATTTTAATATCATATTTTTCAGCTAATTTATGATAGGGTGAATTGGTGATATCAGCAGGTTCAGGCTGTGAAACAAGAATACTCTTTACCGGATAAAAACGATCCTTCGTTGATGTTGACATATTTTCGGTTCTACTATAAAAAGATAAATCAATAGAAATATTTTAGTCCTATTACAAATGGGAATATTTCTGTGGCACAAAAGTAAGAAAATAAATATAGATAAGTAAAACCACTCAGTTTTAATATTTTAAAATATAGTAACCCCATTCTAATCAGGCACATAACTACCAGGGTATTTTTTGCTAAAACCTCCCAGTACCCCGGAAGATCACCTCCATAAAAATATAAGAGAATAGTAGCCGCTAAAAAAAGTGAAATGAAAAATGTGCTTGTATTGATAAGATCCTTAATATAAAAATTATTTATTCTACTTGTTTTGTATAAACCTGATAAGAAAAAAATGAAACTTATTTTTATAATTAATAAAATGATAATCAATAACCATGACTGAAAAAACAATAAAAAATTTGCTGATCCCAAATGAAAATAAACGGAATCCTGATGACTTACATATAAATAAATGATAATTGCAGTGGCAAAAGTGTATAATAATGCCACAAAAAGACCATCCTGCTCAAAAAGCCTGAGTCTTAAATTATCTCCCTCTACCGGTCGGGTTGAAAATATGACTGACAATGAAAATACATCTTGAAATTTTTTAGGAAAGCTTACTTTTAAAGCACTTAGTAATATTAAGAATACAATCATCAAACCTATGAGAAAATTATCCTGGTTACTTTTAAAAGTATTTGTCTCCAGTGTTATTTCTTTAGTAAATGCAGGATAGCTTGTAACATTGCTTCTTGTATAGAATCCATAATTAAATTGATCTGTCCCCGATTTGCTAAAAACAATTAATGTATCTGAAGTAAGCGTAGCACTGAGGCTGTCAACCGACAAGTTAATTTCATAATTATCAACAGCACCAATAAGCCTGGTATCGTTTAGTAAATAAAATGACTTCCCCGACTGGATTTTCAAATAAGTATTTTCTGAGGAATAAGCTGAAATATCAATAATAAATTGCTCAACAGGAATTTCCACTTTTTCTTGATGTAGCCAATTAATTTTATAGGATATCTCATTATTATTTACGGTAGAATCATTAACTGGTACTCCTTGTAAAAGAATTAAACCATATAAGAAACTCAATAAAGTATTTAACATATAAAGTAGAAATAATAATTTTTGGCTAAAATAAGGCTATATATCCGAAATGCACTTTGGCGGTTGAAAAATTTACTTTTTCGTTGACTCGATTTCCAACCGCATAAATTAATCTGAACCAACCATTTTTTGTCTTAACATCTAACCCTGCACCAAAAGTATAAACATTACCTAAAGCCTCATCAAGTGCAGCAAAGTCGGTCAAGAGAAAAAAACTTGAGTTATTATCAAGAAAATACCTATAATTCAGACTCAGCAATCCATAATAGCTAGTATAGAAGAAATTTCTATCAAAACCTCTTAAATTTTGCAAACCCCCTAAACGTAATAAATCATTGCGTGAAAGCGCCTCGTTTTCAACGAGAGAAAATTCCAAATGCTGCTCCAGTAAAAATCGTTTTAAAATCTTCTGTTGTGCACCTATTTTTATTTTAGCTCCATAATTAAAGCTTGACTCCGGAACATTTCTCCAAATCTCTGGTAAATTATTGAAATTTCTAATTTTTTTAAGCCCAATGTCAACATTAGCCTGCAAAAAATAGTCGTTTCCAAGAATAGGGTAGGTGATTTCTGTGCGCCAACCGGCCATTAAACTAACAGCATTTAACTGACTACTTCTGAATGGCTCATTAATTACTGAGATTTCTGTTGAATCAAACTCCCTAATGACATTATTTGAAAAACCTTTATAACCCAGACCAAGAGATAAATCACCTTTAAATGGATAAAAAATATTGATCTGATAATTATTTTGTAAGAAGGTGCTGTCTTCCTGTAGCAATCCAAACTGTAAATTAATACCTAAAGGAGATTTGAATGCTGCTGCCTGAGATAAATTAGTATTTAAAAATTGAGAATTAGCACTATATTTTTGCCAGTTGAGCTGCCAATTAATAGCCCGCTTAAAAAGATTTTGAAACGAAACATCCACCTGGCCCGTAAAATTAGTTCGGTCTTGTTCTGGTATTAAACCTATAAAAGCATCCAATTGGCTTGATGATACATCTTCTATTTCCAAGGTGATTTGACTTTGATTATTGCTAAAGGTCAGTAATGGAGGGCCTACTAATCGTAAAAAGGATAATTTTTTTAGTTTTTCAGGTATGGAAAGATATCTTTCAGTGTTAAATAATTCTCCTACAGGTATTTTTAGAAATCTCTGCAGGTAATCTGCATTTATTATTTTTTTATCCGACTGAATTAAAATAGAGTCATAAGTAATCTCATTCTTTAAATAAATATTAATTCTGGCAAACACTCCTGTTTTGCCAATGCTATCAATTAATAATTGTGCTTCTGCGAATGGATAGCCTTCATTGTGGGCTGTGGCTTTAAGATAGTTATTTACTTTTTTTTGCAGTAATATTTTATCAGCCGGCTTTTCTAACAACTCATCAATAGAATTAAGCGTGGTGAATTGACCCTCCTTTTTAACTTGTAAGCTACTCCATTTATAAATCCTTCCTTTTATGAAATAAAAAAATGTGGTGGAATCATTTATTTGTTTGGTGTAAGTAGCTTCCAGATAGCCTCTTGACTGCAAGGAATCGATAATAACTAATGGGCTAAAATCTGTGTTAACTGATGAGTTAAAGTTTACAACAAAATCATGTTGCTGAGCCAAACCGCTAAATCCAAATAAATAAAGACAAGAGAAAAGCAGGCACTTGTGCAGAAATCGATTTAACTTTACATAAATTTTGGCAGGCTTATACATACATATTCCATTTTGCAAGCAGGCATGCTTTTACTGTGATTTCCACTTTTCTACCAATTTGGCTTTAAAAGAGGAAATGATTGCTGCTATATGTTTGGAAATTAAACTTCAGAAAGAATATTTAAAGAACGAAAAAATTGAGAGTATTTATTTTGGAGGGGGTACTCCTTCTCTTCTTAATGAAGATCAATTAAATCAAATTTTTGAATCGATTTATAATAATTACACTATTAGTAATCAGGCTGAAATCACTTTAGAGGCTAATCCTGATGATATTACTCCTCAAAAACTAAGGATGCTAAGCAAGTCGGGCGTAAACCGTTTAAGTTTAGGCATTCAATCTTTCAATGATGAAATATTGAAATGGATGAACAGGGCGCATCATTCAACACAAGCTTTAGATAGTTTAAACCATATAAAAGAGAGTGATTTTGTAAACTTTAGCGTAGATCTTATTTACGGCATCCCAATTGGCTCACATGCACAATGGAAAAAAGATTTACTAAAACTCATCAGCTTTGAACCCCCGCATATCTCTTCTTATTGCCTTACTATAGAGCCTTCCACTGTGTTTGGAAAACGGCAGAAGCAAGGTAAGCTCTCCGAAGCAACCGAAGAATATGCTGCAGATCAATTTAATGAGTTAGTAGAAGTACTTTCCAAAAATGGATAT
>JBBSPJ010000099.1:0-12144 GCA_038258905.1 Cytophagales bacterium | reverse complement strand
TGGCGCGAATTACAACGATGTATTATTTATCGGTGCAGGTCTTAATCTGAATTTTTTAAATTTTACCGAAACAAGAACTTTTAGAGAAATACCTAATAATGATATCCTGAATTATTTAGAATTGGAGGATAGAAAAGAGATTTCCGGAGTGGGAGCAGGTGTAACAGTTGGTGCTATTTATAAGCCTATAAATGCTGTTAATGTAGGGGTTTCCTATACCTCGCCTACATTTATTACTATGAATGAAATTCAGGACATAACTTTAACAGCATTTTTCTTTGATGGCACTTCTAGCGCTGAAATTATTAATGAAGTACCTAATTATAGTTTTGTAATTCCTCAAAAAATAAGTGTTGGAGGTACATTTTTCCTTAACAAATATGGCTTTATAACAGCCGATGTGGAAATGATAGACTATTCTACTGCCAGGTATAATAGCAATAGCGGAGCATTTGAAGGGGGTAATCCTAATATAAGCAATGAACTCAAAAATGCTGTTAATGTGAAATTGGGCGCAGAAGGACGATTGGGTGTTTTTAGGGCAAGGGCAGGTTACGCTTATTTTGATAATCCTTATGCTAATATAGTAGGCTCTAATTTCACTCAAAATAGAGATGTAGTAAGCGCCGGAGTAGGGATTTTTAAAAATGGATTTTCAGCAGATTTAACTTACAGCCTAGATAGCTTTAATAATCCTGCTATCACAGCGTATCCAGGTGGTGGTATTATTGATTCCGATTCAAGGATATCATCCTTTAGGTTAACTATAGGAAAAGCTTTTTAAGACTTATTA
Source organism: Cytophagales bacterium (assembly GCA_038258905.1). Taxonomy (GTDB): domain Bacteria; phylum Bacteroidota; class Bacteroidia; order Cytophagales; family Cyclobacteriaceae; genus Marivirga. Next base: position 11,351 of record JBBSPJ010000099.1, on the reverse strand, counting down.
ATTTTTAATAAAATATTTAAAGTATTATTATTTAAGCCTGGTATGATTTCATGCCGGGCTTTTTTGTAATATTTAATTCTATGGTTAAGCAAATTATCAAGGTAGGTTTTTACCTCTAAATCTGACTTTAATGGTGTGAAAAGTGGTCTTTTTTCTATTTCTTTTTGCTGCAGTAAATGATTTGTGATTACCTGAGTATCTGTATTTATAAAAACACTTATTCCATTTTTATTTATTAATTCCATATTTTCATTGAAACAAGGTGTTCCACCGCCACAGGCAATAATAGTTTCTTTCTTCAAGCCTATTAACTCTTTTAAATAAAATGTTTCTAAATCACGGAAATGTTTTTCTCCCTTTCTATTAAAAATTTCTGCTACCGTCAACTGCTCTTTATCTTCTATATATTGGTCTAAATCAATAAATGTAAGTCCGGCAGCTTGAGCCCATAATTCGCCCCAGTGGCTTTTTCCTGAGCCTGGCAAACCTAACAGAAAATAGTTCATCAGTTCAAGAGTTCTGATAAATCAGCAGGATCCGGTACATCGTTGAAATGCCATTTTGCTAAAACGGTTGCATCCTCCATTAATACTAAACCTGGATTAGACCTGATTATGGTTTTTAAAACGGTAGCGTCTCCATAGTAAAAATCAGCATTGATGCCTCTTTGTGCTTTTATCTGTAGTACACTTTCTGCAGATGATGAAGTAAGAATAACAGGCTTAATCTCTGGTTGTAATCTTGAGAGAAGATTGTTGACATCAATTAAACCTTCGGTATTGGCCTCATCGATGTCATAGGCAATAATAAGTAATTTTTTACCCTCAAATATTTGTTGGGTTTTATCACCTGATTCATTCCACACGGCAAAATCTGTTATTTTAGGAGTAGAGGCTTCAATATTTGTAACTTCATGAGACATTAGTGTGTAGCCATCTTTTTCGCTTAGATATTGATAGGATTTTGTCTGTTCACCATCCTTTTCAAATGTATATTGAAATTTAGGATTTTCTTTAGCCTGCATGGCCTCTTTTATATTCACTCCTACCTTATAAGCCCTAAAGTCTAAAAAAGGAAGGTGCTTTACAGCATAAATGCAAAGAAAAATTGAAATGGCTGTTGTTGAGATAATAACTATGTGTTTAGCTCCAAAGGTAGTTTCTTTGATTTTATCTCGATAAATAAAAAGAAATCCAATTAAAATGACCAAAATGATGTCCTTTGTAAATGATTCCCAAGGGGTTAATTTTATTGCATCGCCAAAGCATCCGCAATCTGTTACTTTGTTGAAATAAGCGGAGTAAAAAGTAAGAAAAGTAAAAAATATGATGATGATGCTTAGCAAATTGAGTGTTAATTTAACCCTCCATCTGGTAATCAATGCAACTCCTAAAACAACCTCAATAACATTTAGGAAAATACCAATGTATAATGAAAAAGGCTCAAAAACAGTAAAAAATGAAGCGATATCACCTGCGAAAACGCTAAAGTATTCTTCCAGTTTGATAGCGGTTCCTACTGGGTCATTCACTTTAATTAATCCGCTAAATATAAATAAGCCACCTACGAGGTAGCGTACAATGTCTAATAGAATTTTCATTTCTTTTTCTCTTCTAATTTAATTAAACAAAAAACCGCATAATTAATCATATCCTGATAATTTGCTTTTACTGGTTCAGAAATTAAAGTTTTACCTGCGTTATCTTCAATCTGTTTTACACGGTATAATTTCATCAATATAATATCAGTAATTGAACTGATTCGCATGTCACGCCATGCTTCTCCATAATCGTGATTTTTATCTAAAAGCAAATTAAGCGTTTCAGTAACAGTATTATCGTAAAGAGGTTCTAATTGCTCGTATGGTATTTCCAGACCAGAATTTGGGTCTAACGATTCCTGAATTATTGCAATAATGGAGTAATTAATTATGCCAATAAACTCGTTTTTTATATCTTCTTCAATTTTCTGAACTCCTTTTTCTTGTACAGATCTAATTCTTTGAGCTTTTATAAATAGCTGGTCAGTGATAGAGGGTAGTCGGAGAATTCTCCATGCTGTACCGTAATCTTTTGTTTTCTTTTCAAAAACATCTTTACACAGCGCAATAACTTGCTTATATTCGCTTTCAGTTTGAGTAATCAACAGTAGAAAATTTTAATCGGTTAGATAATTAATATTTGGAAGCGAAAGATACAGCATTTTCTTATAAAAAAACACTCAATATCAAGGGAACATTAATGGATTTGAGCCGGCCCAAGGTAATGGGTATCATAAACAGCACACCTGACTCATTTTATGATGGTGGGAAAAATGATAATATTTCTAAGGCCTTACTTCAGATAAATCAAATGATTGAGGCTGGAGCTGATATTATTGATATTGGTGGTTACTCCACTAAGCCAAATGCAGAGGAGGTAGATGTAGAATTGGAAAAGCATCGTGTTCTGGACTTAATTGATGCTACGGTAAAAGAATTTCCGCAAGTTGTTATCTCAATAGATACTTTTAGGAGTGAAGTGGCTAAAATGGCTGTGGAGGCCGGCGCGTCAATAATTAATGATGTATCAGGAGGTAACCTGGATGATAAAATGTTCTCCACAGTGTCAGAATTAGAAGTGCCTTATATATTAATGCATATGCGTGGAACCCCCGCGACTATGCAAAAGATGACACTTTATGATCATTTGATAAAGGATATTGTACTCGAACTATCCGGTAAGATATCCACGCTTAGAGATTTGTCCGTAAATGATATTATAGTCGATCCGGGCCTGGGTTTTGCAAAAAGCATTGACCAAAATTATGAAATCCTTAAAAATTTAGCCTATTTTGATTGTTTAGATTGTCCTATTCTTATAGGATTGTCGCGTAAATCAATGATTTATAAAACTTTAGGAGTAAATATTGGGGATGCGTTAAATGGGACCACTGCTTTAAATATGGTTGCTTTAACGAATGGAGCTAATATTTTAAGAGTACACGATGTAAAAGAAGCAGTAGAAACAGTAAAATTATTTAATAAAATACAAAATTGATAACAGCTTTTAATGTAGGTTTTTTAGAGGTGAGTCTGGTTGATGTACTGGATATAGGATTAGTAAGTTTCTTACTATTTCAGGTATACAACCTTATGCGCGGAAGCGTGGCTGTGAGAATTTTTGTTGGGTTTCTATCTCTTTACCTCATATATCTTGTGGTACGTGCTGCAGAAATGGAACTGTTATCTGCCATTTTGGGTCAGTTTATGGGAGTGGGAGTTATTGCTGCCATTATTCTTTTTCAGCAAGAGATTAGAAAGTTTCTCTTGTTGCTGGGTAAAACAACTTCTTTTAATAGAGAAAATGGATTTTTATCCAATTTACCGTGGAAAAAAAGACAAGCTTCTGGAGATGTAGATATTACAGCTTTGATAGAAGCAGCTAAATCATTAGGTGGTACCAATATTGGAGCTTTGGTAGTTTTATCAAAGGGCTCTGAACTTAAATTTTATGCCGAATCGGGCGATAGAATAGATGCTTTGGTATCCAAAAGGTTATTAATTTCTATATTTAATAAAACCAGTCCACTGCATGATGGCGCTGTGATTATTCATAAAGGGCGAATAATTGCAGCTAGATGTGTACTCCCGGTTACAGAAAAGGATGTGCCTGCTCAGTTTGGATTGAGACATAGAGCTGCTATTGGTATGTCTGAAACAACCGACACCATCATATTAATTGTGTCAGAGGAAACAGGTCAAATCTCTGTTGCCCGAAACGGCACTATTTTTCATAACTTGTCCAACCAGGAGATAAGATCTAAAATAAAAGATTACTTAATGGATGATATTAAGAAAAAGGAAAAGAAAGCCGATAAACTAGGGGAGGAAGAAGTTATTAAATAGTGGAATCTATATATCTTTTACCTAAATGTTATTCATCTGTGTACTATTTGGGTGATTTAACCTCAAATAATAATTAAGCCAATCTTTTTTATAATATTATTATTCAATTTATTTTCCCATAAAGTAAAAAAGCGAAAAAGTATTTTGTTACCTTTGCATCCTAATTGGTTGCGGAATTATTTTTAATCCACAACTGTTTGATTATCAATTATTTTATTTTATATCAATTTAATGACAGAAATTAGAAATGTGGCCATCATTGCCCATGTTGACCACGGCAAAACAACCTTAGTAGATAAAATCATTCATGCATGTCAGATTTTTCGAGTAGGACAAGAAACAGATGAATTAATACTTGACAACAACGACCTGGAGCGTGAACGTGGAATTACTATTTTGAGTAAAAACGTTTCTGTTACTTATAAAGATGTCAAAATTAATATCATTGATACCCCTGGTCACTCCGATTTTGGTGGTGAAGTAGAGCGTGTATTGAAAATGGCTGATGGCGTACTTTTATTAGTTGATGCCTTTGAAGGAGCTATGCCTCAAACACGATTCGTATTAGGTAAAGCACTTGCATTAGGTCTAAAGCCTATAGTAGTGGTGAATAAGGTAGATAAAGAAAACTGTAGACCGGATGTTGTTCAGGAACAAGTTTTCGATTTAATGTTCAACCTTGATGCTACTGAAGAGCAATTAGATTTTGTAACCATGTATGGCTCCAGTAAAAATGGTTGGATGAACCATGACTGGACAAAACCTAATGAGGATATTTTTCCTTTATTAGACGAAATTATTAAAACTATTCCGGCTGCTCCTTCCAAAGAAGGTATTCCTCAATTACAGATTGTTTCTTTAGATTATTCTGCTTTTGTGGGTCGTATTGCTATTGGTAGATTATATCAAGGTACTTTAAAAGAAGGCCAGACTGTAGGTTTGTGTAAAAAAGATGGTTCTGTTAAAAGAACTAAAATAAAAGAGATTCAACTATTTGAAGGTTTAGGCAAGAAAAAAGTAACTGAAGTTCATTCAGGAGAAATTTGTGCTTTAGTAGGTATTGAAGGATTCGATATTGGAGATACTATTACTGATTTTGAAAATCCACAGCCATTACCAAGAATATCAATTGATGAGCCTACTATGAGTATGCTTTTCACAATTAATAACTCGCCTTTCTTCGGTAAAGAAGGTAAATTTGTTACTTCTCGTCACTTAAGAGACAGATTAATGAAGGAAACTGAGAAAAACCTTGCACTAAGAGTTGAGCCAGCTGGTTCTGAGGATAAATTCTTGGTTTTTGGTAGAGGTATTCTTCACTTGTCGGTTTTAATTGAGACGATGAGAAGAGAAGGTTACGAAATTCAGGTAGGTCAGCCACAAGTATTATTTAAAGAAATTGATGGTACCAGACATGAGCCTATAGAGCATTTAGTAATTGATGTGCCTGAAACGGTTTCCGGAAAGGCGATTGAATTAGTTACAATGCGTAAAGGAGAGTTATTAGTGATGGAGCCAAAAGGAGATGTACAGCATTTGGAATTTGATATTCCTGCAAGAGGATTAATAGGTCTAAGAAACAACGTTTTAACAGCTACAGCTGGTGAGGGTATTATGACTCACAGGTTTAAAGGTTATGAGCCTTATAAAGGCCCTATTCAAGGTAGAATAAACGGTTCTATGATTTCTATGGAAGCTGGTTCTTCTACTGCTTATTCAATGGATAAATTAACTGATAGAGGTGTGTTTTTCATTACTCCTGGAGATGATTTATACGTAGGGCAGGTAATTGGTGAGCATTCAAGAGACAATGACCTTGTTGTGAATGTAACCAAAGGTAAGAAATTGACTAACATGCGTGCTTCTGGTACAGATGATAGTAATAAATTAGCTCCACCAAGAAAATTCTCTTTAGAAGAGGCTTTAGAGTACATCCAAAAAGATGAATACTTAGAAGTTACTCCTAAAAGTATGAGAATGAGAAAGATTTACCTTGATGAGAATGAAAGAAAAAGAATGTCAAATAAAATTGATCAATAATTTTAAGATATTCCAATGATATTTTATAAAAAGCCTCAAGAAATTGAGGCTTTTTTTGTTTAGGGATCTAATGATAAATAGGGTTCCCATGATTAAAACTACTGTTTCAAAGATTTTGTCATCATTTTTGATTTCCAAGCTTTGCCTGGATCAAAAATGTCGCCAAAATAGAGTCAACATTTTGCGTCTTTTCTACCAAAAGATAGCCCACTCACGGGCTTTTTTATCCGAGTTAGTGATCCTTTTGTATAGTGAAATAAAAGATAAAGAAGAAAATCCGGATAATTTTGCCCTGAAATTTAAGTTAGATTCTATTTTTATGCGGCTTTAACCTTAGTTTAAAATTAGTCGTTATGCCTATTTCTAATTGTCCTTATTTTCCAGTAGCCCATTTTATAATAGGCGAAAGCTACAATGGCTGCAATTAAATTAGAAACAGGAAATGCCCACCAAATACCTTCAATTCCAAGGTTAGTTTTTTCAGAAAAAATAAATGCACTGGGAAATCTGATTATCCATAGGCCAAAAACTGAGATTAAAAGAGAGGCTTTAGTGAATCCCGCGCCATTAAATACTCCGTTGAGTACTTGCTGAACACCTAACAAACCAAAACTTGGTGCCATAATTTTAATAAATAGAGCCCCGTCTTTAATTACCTTCTCATCACCCGGTACAAAAAATCTTGTGACAGGCTCAGCAAAAGCAAATAATAATAAACCGATAGCTGTAAGTCCGAAGAAAGCAATTTTATAACTTAAATCTCCAATTTTCTCTGCTCTTTTAATCTGTCCTGCGCCAATATTCTGACTTACGAGTGAAGTTGTCGCAATAGCGAAACCAAGCGCGGGAACAATCACTAAACTAAGTATTCTGGCACCAATTCCGTAGGCAGCTACAGCAGCACTTCCAAAACTAGTAACCAGCATTACCATAATAGTCATGGCAGCTGAGCGGGAAGATTGCTCCAGGCTAGCTGGAATTCCCAGGAAGAACATTTTTCTAACCCACGGAAAGTCAGGTTTCATCTGATGCCAGTTGATTTTTATGCCTCTTTTACCTCGGAATAAAATAGCAATTCCAATAATAGCAGAAATACCTTGGGTAAATACACTTGCGATGGCTGCCCCTGAAACACCGTAGCCAGGAATATCTCCATAACCAAAGATGAATAGCGGATCTAAAACTAAATTGAGAAATACAGTGCCTAAAACGATATACATAGGCAGCATCACATTTCCAATGCCTCGCATGAGCGATTGGAATACAAAAAACATGAAGAGAAACATGAAACCGAAGGAGGATACCTGAAAATAATCTACAGAATCTTTAAAAATTTCGGGCCCTGCTCCAATAAGCTTCATTAATGGAGAGGCAGCAAAATAACCAATAACGGAAAGAAAAAGTGAAATGAAAAAAATGACAATTACGGTTTGTGAAGAGCTGTAATTTACCATTTTTTGGTCTCCGGCTCCTTTATGATTGCCCACTATTACTGTGCCTGCAAGTGTTAATCCCGCCCCTAAAGATAATATTAGGAATAAAACAGGGAAGCTCAAACTAACAGCAGCCACAGCATTGGCACCTAAACGGCCTAACCAGAAAGTATCTATCAGCTGATAGGCTGTTTGTAAAATATTGGCCATAATAATAGGAATGGCCAGGCTCACCAATGAATTGAGTATTTTTCCTTCTGTGTATTTGGTTTTTTTCAAATTTTAAGATTCCCTTTACAATATGAAGTTAATTAGAAATTAGTGAAATAATAAAACTAATTCTAATCTTAGTTATAAGATTTTTTCTTGTTGTCTTTAGGAGCCTATCTATTTTGAGGCATACTCAAAATTATCTAAAAAAGTGAAATTTTAAGCAATGAAATTCCTTACAATTACTAATAGAATTACATCAAATGATTTGCGTATGCGGTTATAAAAGTCAAAAAAATCTTAACTTATTATTTTTTTAATTACCCAAATTACTAGTGCAATTACAAGCACAACAATTATAATTCCTACCCATATGCCGGCTTCAAAAATGCCTCCAATTATTTCACAGCTACTTAAAGTGATTGATAGAATAAGGAAAAGGGCGATTTGATAAGGTTGTATTTTTTTCATTTTAAAAAGTTTGGTTCTACAGTGTTGAAATTTATTCAAGTTTAAAAAATTTGGTTTGCGATAAAGCTTATTCAATAAAATAACTATTAATTGATCTTAAGCTATTAATCGTATAAGCATCTTACGAATTAGCTTTTAATAGGTTTTTGAGGAGGTTATTTACAACATTTCAGAACTGATAATTTAGCAGAGAAAATTTCGCTTATTATGGGGCTTTGTATTTACGGGATGTTAGGTGTGCTCATACCCGCAATCCATGCCACACAAATTCCTCGCGAAATTTACGTTGCGCTTTGATTTCGAACCTAGGTTCTCATCCTGATGTAAATCCTTTGTCTTTTCAAAAAAATAGTCATAAAAAAAGCCAGCAGATTGCTCTAATGGCTTATGTCGGGGTGGCAGGATTAAAACTTCAGATTGTTATCCCTTATTAATCAATTAGTTAGATTGCTTTAAATTTTACTGTTCACCTATTTGTTCACCACATATTTATTGCTATTTAGTAGCTTTTGTATCAGTACTTCAAAATTCAATAGGTATCAAAGACCTTTTCTTTGATATAGTAAATATAGTTAAAATACATTAAATATTATGGCTTAAATAGGTGAAATTATGGAAATTTTGGCAGATCCTAGATCTTTTATTCTCTAATATTCCTTTTAAAAGATATTTTCAGCTTGTGAGCCTGATTTGGAAAACTGCTGTAAACTCTATCTAAATTTACACGGGCAGGTTTTATAGGAGGTAAATTAATGCTCAATACTAAGTTGGGGTAGGGGATTTTCGCGATGCCTCTTTATTTACTGAAAGATTAAAGAAAGATAATTATGCGAATTGGAGTAAAATCGAAGGATAAGATATCGTGAGTATAATTTTGAAAATACATCTTACCCCATATATGGCTGCCATTGTACCAAAATGAACCGGTAAGTACTTTTTCTCTCATCCCATTTTTTCAAAAATCCATATTCATAGCAGAAAAGATAAACCTCTGCTTTATTATTTTTCCAGTAGTTTGTGAAGTATTGTGGATTAAATCCGTGCTTTAATAAAAGTTGTTCCCTTACTGTTGTAACTCCTTCCTTATTGTAAGCCTTTAAAATTTTTCGATTCAGCTTCAATTGTTTATCTACCTTTTCAAACAAGGACTTTGGTTTATCCTTTTTCTGCTGGTATTGGTAGGCACTTTTACAATAAGGTGTGCAAAATATTTTATCTGTTCGGCCAGTAAGCGGTTCTTTACAATATTTACAAGTTGTATTTGAAAGCATATACTTATACGAATAATATACGGATAAATATACTATTAATATTGGTGATTGCCATTATTAATTCCTTTTTAGCATCTGATAGAACGCTAAAATCATGGATTTACAAAAGAAAATTACGCTGAAGCATTTATTAATTAACAATGAAAAGAAGATTGGTATTCAATTTTACCCCGACAAAGTAATCCAAGCCCTTATTAAATCATTATCTGAAGTAAAATGGAGTTCAGAATTTCAAATGGTTTATTTGCCTAACACTCAGAAGAATTTCCACAATATATTAAAGACTTTTAAGGGCGTAGCATGGGTAAATATGAGGTATTTTGCAAGGAATAAGCCTGTAAATACTTATGGTGAGGGATTTATGATGGATGACTTAAGAAAAAAATATCTGAAAATACCTGAAGCCTATTTTCAGAAGCTAGAAATGAAAAGATATGCGAGAAATACTGCGGAAAACTATTGTGGGTGTTTTGCAAGGTTCCTAAAGCATTTTCCAAATATGCAATTAATCGAGATTCAAGAAGAGGATATTAAAACATATATCCAAAGACTTATTCAAAATGGATTGTCTAATTCCGCAATAAACCAATCAATTAATAGCATTAAATTTTATTATGAGGTGGTACTTGGCATGCCTAATAGGTTCTATGATATTGAAAGACCCAGACCCGAAGAAAAGCTACCAGAGGTAATAAGCAAAGAAGAGGTAAAGGAAATGATTAATAGAACATATAATTTAAAACACCAAAGCATAATAAGTCTTTTATATTCCGCTGGCCTGCGGAGAGGTGAATTACTGAATTTAAAAATTTCGGATATTGATGGTAAAAGAATGACCGTCAGAATTGAGCAAGCAAAAGGAAAAAAAGACCGATACAGCTTACTGAGTGAAAAGCTATTGCACAAATTAAGACTATATTTTAAAGAATACAGACCAAAAAAGTATTTATTTGAAGGTAAACCAGGCTTTCCCTACAGTGCTAGCAGCGTAGTGAAGATTGTCAGAAAAGCGGCTCAAGACGCGAAGATTAATAAAAATGTAAAGCCGCATACACTTAGGCATTCTTTTGCTACTCATTTGTTGGAAGCTGGTACGGATTTAAGGTACATTCAAATATTGCTAGGGCATAATTCTACAAAAACCACCGAAGTTTATACGCATGTGGCTACAAATACTTTTAAGACAATAAAAAATCCATTAGATTGCTAAAAATATAAAGCAAGTATGTGTAACTAGAGGTACACATACTAAATTGTTATAGGGCATTAGAACCAATGAATTAAACGCCCTTTAAACTCTTTATCGAACCATTCCGCAAAATCTTCTACACCATTAAATCCATCATTCTTTGCTAAATGTGATATTTCTGAATAGCCTAATCTTCTTCCGTTTACAATTACAGAAAAATATCCTTTACCATCAATCATTACGCAACTACTTGAATTGAAGTCTGCCCTAAATGGATGGTTCCAAATTATTTCAATTTCGTCTATTTTTTTACAACGGCTTTTATAAAATTGGTTGTATTTTTTAGTTCTAATTCCAGTCGCAAAATGGATGTCATTACCTACTTTCCATCGTCTATTCTTATCCTCTCTAATAGTATGTAGTTTCTTTCCGCTAATGATTTTATCTACAAATTGAGGTTTAAATCCAAGTACCATAATAAAAACGCCCTATAACACTATGTATAGCAAATAGCCGTGTTACGGGTCTTTTTAAAACTATTTGCTTAATTGTTAATTACTGTTTATCTAGTTAATTCCGTGCTTAAATCGGCTACTTGCCATACACTTAACATTAGCATTAATAAAGGGTTCTGTACTCTAAATTAACATTGTGTTCTTTTGCGTATTTCTCTGCATACTTCATTCCTGTACTCATTCCGAAGTCAATATAAAACACCTGAAGGTCTGCTACTTCTTTCCACGCAAGCCCTGCGTTAATTCCCCACATTCTCTCCTCCTCTATTAAGTCGTCTAATACACCATCTTGGGTGTATAATAAATGGCTTGCTATCGGTGCTTCACCACGTTTTA
>JBBSPJ010000098.1:0-12144 GCA_038258905.1 Cytophagales bacterium | reverse complement strand
GGCACTAATAGAACCGAAATAAGTGGCACAAATAGAACCGTTTTAACCGGCTAACTTATGTGTAACTGTGGCACGGTTTGAACCGAAATCACTGGCACTATAAAACCGATATAGGTGGCACAGTTTGATCCGAAATAGCCATTCGGTCAAGTCCTTCGATAAATCGATCCACTTCCTCTAAAAACTTTGTTTCGAAATATCTTATTCATGCCTTACTTTATTAAACACCCCAAAGATATATAAAGTTTCTATATTTGTATACTTTATTTAGCTTTAATAGTGTTGCTATAGATGAAGTGAAACACTTTGCTGTTTATCTACCAATTTTTTATTCTTCTAAACACTATAACATTTGCAAATTATTACAGGGAATTGCACAGTAACGAGTCTTAGATAAATTGTAAATCTGTTAGAGTAAAGAAGAGATACTAAGATAGCTGATCTAATCTACCCTCCCCCTATTTGATTCCATTATTGGTTGGAAAAGAGGCATTCTATTACCAATAATTCATTTGTTACCTTTTTGAATCTTTCTCCATTCCTTATTTTTTCTGGTACCACAATCTAATAGTATTTTTCAAACGCTCGCTTTTATCTGTTCAATCTAACTTGTCTTACACGATGTTCCAACACTTTTTATTGGTCAGTAGAATCGTTAAATTCTAATAATGTGGTCTGAATGCCTTTTACTCTCTTGAACCAATTTTGGCTTGATAAATAGACCAATAGTATTAATGATAGCCCCATGCCGGCAAGCATAAAATATTTTCCTTTTGTAAAGTGAATAGACGAAGCAAAAAACAATATTATTGACGAACCAAATAGGAAAGAGGTCAGCAAAACGGAAATGGCTACTTGCTTTAATTTCTTTTGAAAAGTGATAAGTGATGTTTTTAAATTATTACCTTTTATAGGATTTCTCAACATAATCCATCCTACAAAACGAACAATAATATATGTGCTTGTTGCTCCAATCAAAAGTAGATTCGCCCAAAGTGGTTTAGTATCGCCATCAAAGCCATCATAATAAACCGCTAAAAAAACAATTATCAGAATAGCTTCAATGATAAATTTGACTCTAATCCTTTTGATAGTAGGATGGTTTTTAATTTTGGTCATCATTAAAAGTTCTTCCTGCTCTTTTTTACCAATACCGGCCTTTTTCCAATTTGATTTTAAGTTTTCGAATTCCATTGTTACTTATTTTAAAATGCTTTTAAGTTTTCCTTTAATTCTACTGATTTTGACGCCTACATAATTTTCCGTTATTCCTGTTATATCGGCAATTTCCTTATGTGAATAATCTTCTAAATACAAAGCTATTAATGCCCTTTCTGCTTTGTCCAAGGTTCTAATGGCTTCAAACATCCGTTCCTCATTTTCAGATTGTGCCTCTGTTAAATTGGAAGGGTAGTCTTTAGGAATTTGCTCTTTGAATTCGAGTGCTATCTTATTTTTTCGAAATGTCGCTATTGCCGTGTTTAAAGCTATACGATACATCCATGTACTCACTTTTGAGTCATTTCGAAATTTCGGATACGCTTTCCATAGTTGAAATACGATTTCCTGGAACAAATCCTCCTGGTCTTCTTTGGAATCTCTATACATCCTGCAGACTTTATAAATAATGCCTTGGTGTTCTTCCACTATTTGTAAAAATACCATTTGCATTACTTTGCGTCTTTTTTAAAATGAAATGATTGCCCCATTCGTTCTGCTAATAAGCCTGTTATTGAATCATTATTGATTTCAAAAGTGATTTCAATTTCTATCTTTTTACCGAAAAACTGATGGTTTCCTTGAGGATAAATTTCAAAAGGTGGATTACTGCCGAGCTTTGCATACAAACTATGTCCCAGTTTGGTAATAGAGAGAGCCATTTTATTTGAATCTGAAATGAACGTGCCAGTATACAAATCAAGATTCACTGGCTCTGTAAAAACCTCTGTTACTGATGGTATTTGAAAGGGTTTTCCAAACACAATTTTCTCCACATCTTTTGCTATCTCAGAAATTGGTAAAGTTGAAACGTTACTTAATAGGATGATGCTGATATGGTTTTCTGGATATGCTGCTGTATAGGTAGAATATCCCCAGGTTCCGCCTCCATGATATTGTTTTTGCAGTTCTTCAGAACCCACATACCAGCCGTAACTGTAATTATTTTCTCTTGTAGATTCCGTTTTGCTTCGTTGAGTAAACGCAGTTGCTTTCTCACTCAAAAGTGCATTTGAGAAGAAACTGTTGTTCCACTTCAGTAAATCTGTAGAAGTTGAATACATATCTCCAGCTCCTTTTAGCATAGAATAATTTCGGTAGGGTGCAACCATCAAACTGTCATCAGTTAGCATATGATAACCTGAAGCTATTTGTGGTATTATTGTTAGATTGTCCACAACACCTGTTTGCTTCATTTGTAGTTTGTTAAGAATTTTATTTTTCAATATATCTTCAAAGCTACTTTTATAAATATTTTCAAGTATTGATGCTAATAGATAATATCCCAAACTAGAATATCTCATTTCTGAACCAGGTTTAAAAAGTAAATCAAGCGTATTGATTTCTGTGAAAACTTGTTCGGGGTTCATTTGTAATTTTGATTTTGAGAGCCAATAATCTTTGATTCCTTCATTATGTGGTAAGCCTGATGTGTGGGATAATAATTGCTCTATGGTAATATCTCTAAATTTTGATGATAATCCATTTATGTAGTCGATGGCTTTATCCTGAACCTTTAATTTTCCTTCCTCTTCCGCGATAGCTATAAGTGACCCAGTAAAAGTTTTAGTGATGGAAGCTATTTTATATTTGGCTCCATTTTCTAATTTAATACTGTGCTCATAGGATGCTATTCCCACCGACTTTTGAAAGATGATGTTGTTACCCTTTCCCACAAGAATTTCTCCGTTGAAGCCTTTTTTAAGATGAATGGAATTGAGGTAGGATTCTAGTTTTTCAAGATCAAAAAAATCTTTTGTTTGGGAATTAGCGGTTGTCGATAATCCAATTAGTAGTGCAATGAGGAGTAATATTTTTGTTAAAGACATAAGACAACATTTTAAATTTCCATATAGGTTGTCTAATATGCACTAAATCTTACAAGCAATTATTTTTTTCTGGAATACTGTGTTTTTGGTGAAGCAGAGGAATATTCAGTCTTTATCATGCGATTTGATCTATCTATCTCTTTTCCCCTAAATATTTACAAATATTTGAAATCCCACCATAACGAGCTGCACCTTATTTTTTCAATACTTTAAGAGAGTAGGGTTGATTATTGATTTCAAAATTGATAAAATAAAGCCCTTCACTCATTGTGTCGAGGTTTTCTAAGGTCAGATTATTATTGATAATGTCAGCTTCGTATGTACGCACTAACTTGCCTTTGTTTGAGTAGATTCTAAGTAATACATTTTCTCTGGCCACATCTGTTAATTGAATATTCAATTGATCAGTAAAAGGAATTGGATAAGCCTTAGGAATCATTTTTTCTTGATTAGCTAAAATTGGAGGTTCGGGCTCCGGTTCAGAGCCTTCTTCATAAATTCTGATATAATCTATTTCCATAGCGCTGCTTGTAAATGAGCTCTCAATTATTGGTTCAATAGCAATATTTAACAACAGGTATTGCTCCTCATCAAAAGGCCATGTATTAGCATCTTTTACAGCAGGATTATAGGTGAAATGGGGTTCATCATCTACGCTAAATACTAACTTTTCTGCCGTCCACTCTAATGTATAAATGTGAAATGCTGAAGAGGCAGTTCCGATAATTTGTGCGCCTTTATTGAAGGTATTACCAAAGCTAGAAGGTGTATGGGTAGCGCTGGTGACATTATTTTGGTCTTTCCCCCAATGTTCCATTATGTCTATTTCACCACATTCAGGCCATCCTGTTGTGCCAAAGCCTTCTATTTCCCAGTAAGCTCCATCCTCAGTAATATTCTTACCTAACATCCAAATGGCAGGCCATGTGCCAACTCCCGTGGGTAATTTTGCGCGAATTTCTACCTTCCCATATTTGAAAGCAAATTTAGAATTTAACCTTGCAGAGGTATATTCCTTTGTATAGCCTTGATCCGTAAATGTTTCCTTTATTGCCACAATATTTAATATGCCTTCTTCTACAAAAGCATTTTCTGTTCTATCAGTATAATGTTGGATTTCCCCATTAAACCAACTACCCCCTTGTGGCAATTTGGTCTGATGAAACCATTTCTCTGAATCAATTGGGCCGTCTTCATCAAACTCATCAGACCATACTAATTTTTCAAAAACAGGAGGAGTAGGTGGTGGTGGAATCGTTCCTGAGTAGTTTACATCATCTACATAAGCCAAAACATGGTCATTGTTATTTTCACCATTAAATTGTAATAAAACCCTATTAAAATCTGTTCGATTGATTGGAGCAGGCGAATTAGCATCCAGGTTGATATACTCATCACTGCTAAAATCAAAAGAAACTGTTTGCCATTCATTCAATGTAAGAGGTTTAATGATTTCAGTCTGAGTAGACCATGGTTCTGCCATATCACTATTCTGCAGTTTTAATGAAATTTGATTAGGTTGGTTGCCGGTTAAACCACTTTCAGGCAAGTAAACTTTTATCGTAAAGGTACTTTCATTGCTTAAATCGAAATTATTATCAATATCAAAGCCAATATTGGCATATTGCCCTCCCGTATCATGGTATTCCAATACCTCTGTGGAAGTGTTAATTCCTGTTTGAAATGGATTATCTAAGCTTGTATTAATACCGCAATCGTCTCCATACCAGGTGTTAATGGTACCGTTACCTTCAAAATCATCGGTTGCTGTGGTTTCCTGAGCCCATAGAAAATTTATGGAGCAAATGTAGAGGGCAATGTGAATCAATAATAACTTCATGGTAGTTATGTTTTTGTGTTATCTCTTCTAATTCTTCTGTAGACTATAACTAATTGATATTTAAACAGCTGAAGTGATATAATGTTAAATAAATTTAAATCGAAAATGCGCTTACTATAAAACCATCACCAATTTAACCTGAACCTTATTTTTCCGAAATCAATTCCAACTTCATCATAATATCAGTTTGCTGATCATCTCCAAGCTTAAAAATATGTTTATCGAAGGCTTGAAAACCTAATTTTTCGTAAAAATGAATAGCTTTTGGGTTTTCTTCCCACACGCCCAACCACAAATAATCTAATTTTTTTTGCTTGGCTCTTTCTACAGCCTTTTGATAAAGCGCTTTGCCAAATTGCCTTCCCTGAAATGCTTTTATTACATAAATTCGCTGGATTTCTAAGGACTTATTATCTTTAATATCTGTTTGAGATACCCCAAAATTAATTTTTAAATATCCGATGATTTTTTGGTCGTAGATGGCAAAATAAAATTCAGAGTTTTTGTTAGACAGCTGTTTTTCTAATTTCTGCAATGAAAACTCTTCCATCAAATACATTTTCATATTTTCTTCCGTATTTCCGGAAGCATAAGTTTCTAAAAATGAATGAGTACTAATCTTTTGTAAATCACCTATATATTTACTTGTTGCTTTTTGGATTTTTAGCATTGTATTCTGTTGTATTTAACAAGATCTAACTTTCATTTGATAATTCATAACCTTTTAAACAAACGTATTTTTATTTTTTTATGATTACAAATTCCTGTCTGGGCGCATCGAAAATTAAGCTGTGCTCTAAAAAGGGCATATTTCCCAGCCAACCATCTATTTTAGTGAAAGGCTTTATTAATTCTTGAAAGGGCGCCAATAAGTCTACATAAGCTACTCTGTTCAATCCTATGTTGGCTCCTGCCATCATCATAGTTTTATTACTTGAATTTTGATGAACCTGAACAGATACATGCCATCTATCTGCTTTCCCCCAACTAGCAAGTTCATAGCTTATCTCTTTGGTTTTAGGATTGGCATAATTCTCATATTGTCCTTTTGTTGTCATGAGCCCGAAGGAGCTGCAGCCAGTATCGAAATACATTGTGTGTTTTTTGTTATCAATCACGCATGGTAACATTAATTTTTTGCCTGTGAAATCGAAAGACTGAAATGTATGACTCCTCGTCATCCAATCTTGGCGCTTATCATATAATTGGATTATCATATTTTTAAAGTCTATTTCCGTTATGTGCTCACTCATAAAATCCGAGCCTATCGAGCCAATTACTACTTGTTTTGATGTGTTATTTACATCAATTACTTCCCCATGATCACCATGTATCTCCAACATTCTAAAATTCACTTGGCTACCGCCGAGCTTAAATGACAATTCTTCAATAAAATGTTTTTCGTTTTCTTTTATAGTATTAAATGCTAAACCAGCACTTTTCAGAGATGCTAGAGTGTTTCCGTAAATGACGGTAGATGAATGCCCGGTATCAAATTGAAAATAAAATTTATGAGGTACTCCCTCAATTTTAGCTGGAATTAGCATAAAGGCTTTTTCTATTATGTAATCATCTACTTCCACTTCCTTCCATGCGAATCTGATGGGCTGATAATCCGTGGAAATGGAGAGATAATTTGGGTTTTCCTTGAAAAAGAAATTATTGAAGGTTTGTACACCTATTATTCCACCAATCAGTAGCGTAATAATCAATGTCCCTAAAACAATTAAGATGATTCTTTTTAATTTCATATACGATAATACGAAGCATTCTTTAGAAAATCTTTAGAAATTATCAAAGTGCCTCAAATAAAAGACGATACTATTAACTAAAGAGCCAATACCAACCTAAATAAAGAAACAAAGCTGCAAAAAGTATAAAACTCCCAAGCTGTAGGATATCAGCGCATTTCTTTTCTTTTAAGAACTTCTCTTTAAATGCAGCAAGCTTTTCTTCAGATGCTTCTTTAAAAGTTAGTTTTGAAGCATTGACAAACTGATTGTTTTTTGCAGTTTGAAATGGATGCTTCTTTTTTCTCAAAGCGCTGTTATTTTCAAAACTTGCTTGTGCTGCTCGTGAAAAACCTAGTCCTCCTGTCATCTATTTAATTTACACAATTTTTCATAAAAATTAACTTTTTAATTTAAACATCTGATCAGATTTAGCCATATTGCTTGTACATAGACTTCCGAAGTTTCAAAAACTTCGGAAGTCTATCTAGTTTTCAAGGAATTTTACTATGTTAACTAGCATGGAAGCAGGCAAATACTACCATATCTATAATCGTGGAGTAAACCGAGAGACGATTTTTAAGGAGGGCAAAAACTACTCATATTTCCTTGAAAGATATAAGCATCACTGCTCCCTTTTGGTTGAAACATTATGCTACTGCCTCATGCCCAATCATTTTCATTTATTTGTGCGGCTTAAAGACGATACAAATTACGAAACAGTCACAAAAGGCTTTAAGGACTTCTTCATTTCTTATGCAAAGTCGATAAACAAGAGCTACGACAGAACTGGAAGTCTATTTCAGAATAAGTATAAGAAAAAAGAAATAGATAGAGAAGCCTACTTTTCTATGATAATTGCCTATCTGCATTTGAATCCCGTAAGTTCAGGCCTAGTGAAATTTCCAGACGATTGGAAGTTCAGCTCTTACAAGTCGCTCATCACCGAAGGACCCACTCAGCTTTGCAGGGAACAGGTTTTGGAATGGTTTGGAGGAAAGGAATCTTTTATTGAGTTTCACCAGTTATTTCAGGACGAAGATGAGACAAAACCCCTCCTTTATTGAGCAGCAGATAAGAAGACTTGCGATGTTTCAAGGCAAAGAGGCAAAGACTTCCGAAGTTTTTGAAACTTCGGAAGTCTGTTCTCTAAAGTGAAGCCAACTGACTTTGCTGATAAAAGGTATTTAAAGTTTTTTGCACGGTTAGGGCTTTGTCATCTTCGCCAAGAATTTTTAAAGCAGCCATTTTGCCCTTTAGTGATTTGGCGCGATTGGTTCTTCCCTCTAAACATTGGTTGAATTGAGCCAAAGCTTCTTCCGGTCTATTCTGTGCCAATAACCAATCACCATATTGTTCATAAGAAGGATAAGCTATGAAGGGAGGACCTGAATCATATCCACACTCACTTTCTAGAATTGTGGCTGCTTTCATGTGCTGTTCTGCAACAGCTTCGTTCTTGTCGAGCATGGCCAACATAGCCTGCATTTGAAGTATAACCACTTCAGTCCGCTTGACGCCTGTTGTGGTAGGTGCATAACGAGTAGGGCCTGCACTACATAAAGCTACGCCATCGTCAGAAATAACTAATTTAGCGGATTCTGCATGAACTCCTAAAGCATTGATATTTTTAATAATTCCCGCTCTGTCTCCTTTATCATAGGCTAACCTACTTTTGAAGAAATGCATGCCTGATTTATCTTCTAATCCTAAATTTTTATAATCAACATCAATAAATGCTAAATTTTCAGGCCAGGCACCGGCTTCAATCAGCTGCTGATTTTGCATGTTAATCAAATAAGAATCTGAATGGGTAGAGTCTTGGTAATAGCTCATCATCTCGCTCAATAGTGTGGTGGCTTCATCGAAATTTCCTTGTTGTAAATAGCTGTAATGCAACCAGGACATGGAGTGGTAGCCTCTACTTTTCTTCGCATCTAAATCTTTTCTTTCCATTCTATCTAAGCTGGCTTGGTACGACTCAATATTGGATGCCACAGATTCATTCCACATGCCCAATGCCACATAAATATGAGAAGGCATATGCAGAGCATGTGCTGCAGAAGGAGCTACTTTCGCATATTTGTTCGCGGCATCAAAGGCTACATTGGCATTCTCTGGATTGTCGTTCGCATGAATTTTATAATGCAATGCCCCCGGGTGGGTTGGATTCACTTTAAGAATTTCAGTTGCGATATCCGAAGATCTTTTAAGGTAAGCTTCATTTTTGTAATCTGCCCACATAAGCCCAAGTGATAGAAAGGCTGCTACTTCCTGATTTTCTGGATGTTTTTTATACACTGTTTCTAAGTGATCTACATATTTTTGGTTCCGCTCATTAAGCTCTCCTTCACCGTACAATATTTCAACTCCCTGCCAAAAAGATTTTTCGATAGGATCTTCAATTTTAGCTAAACGCTCCTCTCTGCTATTGCCAAATTCGGCCATCACTTTTCTGCCTTCTTCTACATCTTGCAAACCCCAAAGCGCTTTATAATGACTCATAGCCAGACCCCAGTAGGCCATTACTTCTTCGGGATCTGCTTGTTGAGCGGCCCTGAATTCCTCCCGAGCATCTTCATATTCAAAGCTGTGCAGCATTAAAAAGCCTTTGTGGAAAGGTTCTTGTGCTGCTGCAGATAATTGGAAGGCATATCCTATATCGCCAAGGGCAATATTGGTTTTATCAGCAGTTTTTGTAGATTGTTTGCAGGCTGAGATAGACAGCGCAAGCACTAGGAGAAGTATGAGATTTTTCATGGTGTAGTCATTTTGATATTTAAATGTACAAAATTTCGCGATAACATTTTAATTTGTAGTGATTGAATGTCAGAGGGATAACTCTAAAATAATTTTATGATTGAATATTAAGAGTTCCGAAGTTTCAAAAACTTCGGAACTCTGCTGGTGCAAAGTAGCCGAATAGGAAATTTGTGAAATTTGAAAGTAAGTTTTTCTCATAATTTTTGCTAGTCTTTACCTGCTATCCACCAGTCTATTTTCTCCTCCAGTATCGTAAGTGGCATTGGTCCATCTTTGAGGATTTCATCATGAAATTCTCTGATATCGAACTGGTCACCCAAAGCTTTTTTGGCTTTCTCTCTCAATTGGATAATTTTTAATTCACCAATCTTGTAACTGGTGGCTTGTCCTGGCACTACCATATAGCGTTCTATGCGTTGCTCTGCCACAAAAGGGGTAACCGGCTGGTTTGCTAGTACATAGTCAATAGCTTTTTCTCTGCTCCATCCCTTGCTGTGCATGCCTGCATCTACCACCAAACGTACGGCACGCTCCATTTCAAGATTAAGTCGGCCCATATACTGACATGGATCGGTATACATCCCTAATTCTTTGCCTAAACTTTCGGCATAGAGCCCCCAGCCTTCCACATAAGCGGTATTAAGGTAAGACTTGCGAAACTCTGGGAGTTCTGCCTCTTGCTGAAGCGCTAATTGATAATGGTGTCCTGGAATGGCTTCATGGATAAAAATAGCCTCCATTTCAAAAACATTATATTTCAAAGGATCGCGAACTGTCTCATAAAATACTCCGGGTCTTTTGCCGTCTCTGGAAGGAACACTGTATTGTGCATTGGAGCCTGCTTCCCTAAATTTCTCTGTGGCGCGTACTTCAAAGTCTGCATCAGGGCGCATATTGAATAGTTTTTTCAATTGAGGCTCCATTATCGCTTCAAAACTTCTGTATCTATCGAGTACTTCTTCTTCTGTTTTGAATGGAAAAAATTGAGAATCTGTCCTGATATATTGAAAAAAAGCGGTTAAATCTCCCTCAAAGCCGTTTGTTATCCGTAAAGAGTCCATTTCTTTGCGAATTCGAGCCACTTCGCTCAATCCAAGCTCGAAAATAGAATCTGCAGTAATATGAGTGGTGGTGAATCTTCTGAGCCAGTAATCATATTCCTTTTTTCCTCCACTATTATCCAAAAGTCCTGTGCTTTCTCGTGCATTGGGAATATAGGTGCTTTCAAGGTAATCATTCAATTTTTTGTAAGCAGGCTTGAGGTAGTTCTCAATTGCTCGCGAATAATCTGCAATTAATTTTTCCTTAACATTGCTATCCATCTCTTTGGGAAGATTCTGTAAAGGTTTATAGAAAATGTTTTCATAGCCCTCTTTTTCATATAAAGGGCGTAACTGTTCAGGCACCTTTTTCATGGCAGCTTTTGGAGGAGTATCTTTCAATTCTAGCCCGGATTGCAAGTTCCCGATGGTTTTATCTGTCCATCTCATATAAGCTTTCATACGGCTTATAAAGTTTCGATAATCTGTTTCATTGTTGAAAGGCACATAGGCTGCACCTGAGGCGAGCACTGCAAATTGTTGAGGAAAACTCCATGCAAATTGGTCCACCGGCCGAGTAATCCATAGATACTTATTAGCCAAACCCTCTGTTTCAATTTCAAGGTCGATTTGCAGAATACGGAGACTTAATTTTTCGTTTTTTGTGAGGCTTTCGTATTGAATGGTTTTAAGCGTATCAAGGTATCGGTTGTAGAAAACTAATAACTCCTTAACATAGTCGTCACTGATAGTCATCGCTAGCTGATCGTTGTAAAGGTTTATACCGTTTTTGGTGGCTTCCAAGGGGTTTAGCTTGTAGTATTCCTTTGAATATTGGTCTAGTATACCATCAATATCAACACGACTGCTCTCGGTTTTACTGCTGGAACAGGCTACAATAAAAACTAATAGGCTCAACAATAAAAGTGTAGTATTTCTCATCTCTATTTATTTTTAGCTGTTTAAAGTTTCTCTTATTCTGTTAAGAACTCTCTCATATCAGCGGATAATTTCATAAGGGATGGTTGATGTATCCTCGTGTTACAATTCGATGGATAATGGTTTTTTCAACATAGCCTTTATTGTTTAAATGAAGCAGTTTAAAGCAGATGAATGAAGTACCACTTGTTCCCTTTACTGAGAACCAAGTGGCACCTGTCTTTTATCTGCGGAATGGCTGCATTTACTTTTTGCTCATATAATCCAATGTGAGCCCCATCATTGCCTTCATGCCAAGCAACATTCCCGCATCATCCACATAAAAATCTGGAGTATGGTGACCCGCCACTGTGGTAGGATCTGTGCCTGCCGGGCAACCGCCGATAAAGAAAAATAGACCTGGTACTTCTTCCTGAAAAAAGGAGAAGTCTTCTGCTCCGGTAA
This sequence comes from Cytophagales bacterium, assembly GCA_038258905.1. GTDB lineage: Bacteria > Bacteroidota > Bacteroidia > Cytophagales > Cyclobacteriaceae > Marivirga. Next base: position 341 of record JBBSPJ010000098.1, on the reverse strand, counting down.
TTGGTTTAATGATGTTCACATTCTGCTCACCAGCTGCTCTTTGCAAGGTGGGTAGCATTTTTTGATAAAGTTCCGGCTCATTATAGGTAACGGGATATCCCTCATCAATCCAAACGGTAGCTTCTGCATTATTTGCTTCCGCAGTCTTTTGAACTACTTCTCTTATTCTCTGTAAAATCTGGACTCTCATGTCTGCATCCAGCGTGCGGATGGTGCCTAACATGTAGAGATCTTCTGGAATAATGTTATATCGAACGCCCCCATGAATAGCACCGATAGTAATAACAGCCGGAGCTTTGGTGATATTCATATTCCTGCTCACGATACTCTGTAGATTATTG
>JBBSPJ010000097.1:0-12303 GCA_038258905.1 Cytophagales bacterium | reverse complement strand
ATTTCATGGTTTGAAAATCTTAGAACAAGAAGGCTTTATTCAATTGAACGAGCATTTTTACAGACCATCAGGCATTCATATTAATTTGGATTATAAAGCATTATATTCTTATGAAATTGCCAATGAAAAGTTTGAGAAAATACTCAAAACGCTATTAAGAATTTATGGAGGTGAGCTTTACCAGCAAGTGGTATTTATTAATGAGATTCAGATCGGTAAAATTGCTGAATTAAATGCTAAACAGGTTTTTACACTATTGAGTTACTTAGATAAAGAAGGTGTATTAGATTATACCCCGCAGTCGGAGCAACCCCAACTCACTTTTTTAGAGCAAAGGTTCGATGCCAATAAATTGCCTTTAAATGAAAAGCGATTGAAAGACCGTAAGCAATTGAAGTTTGATAAGTTAAAATCAGTTCAATTATATGCTGAGAATACTAAATTCTGCCGTACACTTTCTTTATTGCAATACTTTGGCGAGCAAAAAGATGAAAGTTGTGGCGTTTGCGATATCTGTTTATCCAACAAAAAAAACGATCCTAAAATTACTGAGCTCAATCAACAGATTTTAGAAATCTTGCAAAAAAGCCCGTTAAACTACCGTGATTTAGCTACTCAAATCAAAAAGTATTCTGAAGAAAAAGTGATTGAAGCTATCCGAAATCTGGACGAAACAGGAGATCTTAAAATGGATAAAATGGGTATGGTGAGTTTGATTTTATAACGTATAATATCCTAGTAACTTTTCTGTAGCATGTTGAGAATTAAGTCGGTACCTCGTAGAGGTCAGACTTGTTTAAATGCTATAGAGCTAGCGTATGGGGTTGGGCTGTCAGCCTGCTGATCTAAGATGTCTGACGTTTGCAATGTACCGACATAGATCATCTTTTTAAAAGCAATCTCCACTTTGACTGTAGTCTGCTATGCTTAAATTTTAAGGATGACATGCTATTTTTATTGCAAACAAATAAAATCATAGTCTTATAAGAAATACTAAAACTCTCAACAAACGCATTATGCAAGTCGTTACCTCGTAGAGGTCAGACTTGTTTAAATGCTATAGAGCTAGCGTATGGGGTTGGGCTGTCAGCCTGCTAATCTCAGATGTCTGACGTTTGCAACGTACCGACATCGATTGAAGGATCAGGAATCAGTTTTTAAATTACTTTTTTTGTGTTTGTTGATTAGCCCAACTGCTTTAGCAGCTCAAAGCTTTAGCTTTCCTTTGCGGCTTACCGGACTCTGCGAGAGTTTTTATTTTGTCATGCCAGAATAGTCTAAAAGCTTTGCTTTTGCTGACATTTATCGTCAGCAAGCTTTTTATTTACTCGCTAAAGCGAGATTTTTTGTCTCGCAGAGACGCCAAGGCGCAAAGTTTTCGCAAAGTAGTTTTAATGCTTTATCAAGTACAAAAACATACTGAATTTCTTTAATCCCGCCCTAAACTACACTTCTGTATATTTAACCTCTGTGGGAAACTTTGCGCTGTTTCCCACCAAGCACATTGGTTATTTTTTCTTAGCCGATGGCTTTTTAGCAGCCGGTTTCTTAGCCGCTGGCTTTTTTGCGGCCGGTTTTTTAGTACCTGTAGCTGCAGCAGCTTTGGCACCGCCTTTTGCAGCTCCACCTCTTCTTCCTTTTTCAGGAGTTTTTTCAGCTAAATCTACACATTCTGCATAGGTTAAATCCTCTGGCTCTTTGTCTTTAGGGATTTTCACATTCTTCTTGCCCGCTTTAATATAAGGTCCCCAACGGCCATTCAAAATCTGCATTTCAGGATCTTCATCAAAACCTTTAATAAATTTCTCTCTATCAGCTTTTCTTTTGGCTTCAATAATTTCTATGGCTCGGGCTTCATTTATTTCTAAAGGATCGTCCTCTTTAGGGATAGAATAGAATTTACTATCGTGGCGGATATAAGGACCAAATCTACCAATGGCAGCTACCATCTTTTTGTCCTCATAATCTGCAATATCTCTTGGTAATTTAAAAAGCTCTAATGCATCCTCTAATTTAATGCTCTCAATAAATTGCCCTTTTCTTAAGCTGGCAAATTGTGGTTTTTCTCCTTCTTCATCTCCTTCTTCAGGTGTTTCTCCCAACTGCACCAAAGGACCAAATTTACCTAACCTTACTATTACTTTTTTACCGGTTTTTGGATCAATCCCTAGCTCTCTACCGGTGTTAACATCTTTTCTTTCAATACTTTCTGCTTCATCTACCTTTGCATGGAAATCTCCGTAAAAGGTATCAATCATTTTATTCCACTCTTTCAGTCCCTTGGCTATTTCATCAAATTCTTTTTCTACATTGGCCGTAAAATTATAGTCGGTTACATTAGGGAAATGCTCCACTAAAAAGTCATTCACTACCATGGCCAAATTACTTGGGAAGAGCTTATTTTTTTCTGTTCCGGTAACTTCAGTGTTTTCGGTTTTTTCAATCTTTTTATTTTCTAAAACCAATTCAATATATTTCCTGTCTTTACCTTCTCTAAACTCTTTAATTACGTAACCTCTTTTTTGTACAGTAGAAATCGTAGGGGCATAAGTAGACGGTCTTCCTATACCTAATTCCTCTAGTTTTTTTACCAAAGTTGCTTCGTTATATCTGGCAGGAGCACGAGTAAATCCTTCTCTGGAAGTCATTCGTTGTAAATCTAAACCTTGACCCACTTGTAAAGGAGGCAGTATTCCTTTGGCTTCATTTTCCTGCTCATCATCTTCATCTACAGATTCAATATACACTTTCAGAAAACCTTCAAATTTTATTACTTCACCACTTGCACTTAAAGTTTCGTTGGTAGTCGATATATCAATACTTACATTGGTTTTTTCTATTTGAGCATCAGCCATTTGAGAAGCGATTGCTCTTTTCCATATAAGCTCATAAAGTCTTTTTTCATTATAATCTGATCCTGCTTCTTTTGTGCTGAAATTAGTAGGCCTAATGGCTTCGTGAGCCTCTTGCGCTCCTGCAGATTTCGTTTTGAATTTTCGCGTTTGTACAAAATCGTCACCAAATTCTGAGCTTATTTCAGCCACCGCACTTTTAACAGCATCATCAGAAAGATTCATAGAATCTGTTCTCATGTAGGAGATTTTACCCGCCTCATATAGTCTTTGGGCTAACGACATGGTTTGAGATACCGAAAAACCTAGCTTTCTACTTGCCTCTTGCTGTAGTGTAGAGGTAGTAAATGGAGCAGCAGGTGTTTTTTTAGCAGGCTTCTTCTCTAATTTACCAACGGTAAAATCAGCAGCCACACATTTTTCTAAGAAATCTCTGGCTTCTTTCTCAGTTGAAAACCTACCCGGTAACTCAGCTTTTAGGGTTTTACCACCTTCTACCTCAAAAAGGGCTTGAATTTTGAAGAACGATTTTGGTTCAAACTTATCAATTTCCCTTTCTCTTTCAACTACTATTCTTACCGCTACCGATTGCACCCTACCTGCAGAAAGCCCTGTTTTGATCTTTTTCCATAAAATAGGAGATAATTCAAAACCCACTAGCCTGTCTAATATTCTTCTGGCTTGCTGTGCATTAACTAAATCGTTATCTATACCTCTGGGTGTGTCTATTGCTTTTTGGATAGCAGATTTTGTGATTTCTCTAAACACAATCCGTTTAATTCTACTATCATCTAATTTTAAAGCTTCTTTCAAATGCCATGAAATAGCTTCTCCCTCACGGTCATCATCCGTTGCGAGGTAGATCATTTCTGCTAGTTTAGATTCTTTAATGAGTAATTTCACTAAATCTTTCTTATCCTTTGAAATTTCATAGGTAGGAGCAAAACCATTTTTTATGTCAATAGCATTATTTCCTTTCTGCAAATCTCTTACATGACCATAGCTGGAAAGTACTTTAAAATCTTTACCAAGATATCCTTCAATGGTTTTTGCTTTTGCGGGGGACTCTACAATGACTAAGTTTTTCGACATAATTATTTTTATTAATTCCTAAAGAGTTTCAAATATCTACAAATTATTTTAGAAAAAAAGAATTTAGGTTTTTACTCATTTTTTTAAATAGTTTCAGGATTAATCCTAATTTTACTTTAAACAGGTAAATGAGCAAATGGTTAAAGATCTTTATTTAATCCGACACGGACAGGCTGAACCCCAGTCTGCCAATACAAAAGATGTAGAACGTCAACTTACTTCCAAGGGTTATCAGGATGCATCAAAAATAGGCCTTTATTTAAAGGGGAAGGAATTTACTCCTGATATTATATTACACAGTAACTCTGTAAGAACAACTGAAACGGTTGATCGTATAAATGAGCAACTAGGGGTTGATGCAGATCATATTGAGTCGTCAGAAGATATTTACGAAGCTTCTGCGAGAATATTGATACGTGTATTAAGCGACATACCAGCAGAACTACGTTCGGCTATTTTAGTGGGGCATAACCCGGGAATTACCTATATTGCGGAATATATAACCGGGGCTGACATTGGCCATGTAGGAACAGGAGGGATTGTGCATATAAAGATACCATTTACATCCTGGTCTGAAATCTCAGAAAAAAATTGTGACTTTATAGAATATATAAGTCCTGAAGATATTTATTAGTTTATGACAGAAAGTAAGAAAAAAGTAATTGATAAATTTGACCCTAATAGCTTAGGAATTAATGGAAGTATTTACGGACTACCTTTTACTGAAAAAACAGCTGATTTAATTTTAATACCGGTTCCCTGGGAAGTTACGGTATCCTATGCAGATGGTACTGCCGAAGGGCCACAGCATATATTAGATGCCTCTGTTCAGGTAGATCTATATCAAAAGGATATAGAGGATGCCTGGAAATTAGGAGTTCATATGTTGCCTATAAGTAAAGATTTACAATCTCAAAGTGATGAGTATAGAGCATTAGCAGTAAAATATTTAGAGTTTTTAGAAGAAGGTAACCAAGATACTACTGAGGCTCAAAATTTATTGAAAACTATTAATAATGCTTGTTCAGATATGGTAGCCTGGGTTAAAAATGCTACCATGGAACGTTTAAAGGCAGGGAAATTAGTAGGTATTATAGGAGGCGATCATAGTACACCTTTGGGAGCCATTCAAGCAATGGGGGAGAAGTATGAGTCCTTCGGTATTTTGCAGATTGATGCACATATGGATTTAAGAAAGGCTTACGAAAATTTCGAATATTCGCATGCTTCTATTACTTATAATGCACTAAAAGTGCCTCAGGTTGAAAACGTTGTGCAAGTAGGTATTCGTGATTTTTGTGAAGAGGAGATGCAATTTGTGAAGAAATCAAATGATAAGGTTATTGTTTTCTTTGACGAGGACATCAAAAATGGCACTTTTGAAGGTGAGTCCTGGAATATTATAGTAGATAGAATTATTAAAGAGTTGCCTGATAATGTATACGTTACCTTTGATATAGATGGACTAAGGCCTGAACTTTGCCCTAATACAGGAACACCAGTGCCGGGAGGTCTGAGTTATTCTGAGGCGGTTTATTTATTAACCAAATTAGTAAAGAACGGCAAAAAGATTATTGGCTTTGATTTAAATGAAGTGGCTCCGGGAGAAAATACTGATTGGGATGGTAATGTAGGGGCACGTTTATTATATAGACTTATTAATTTAATGGGAGTTTCTCATGGAAAATTAGATTGGAGTGATTATTAAATATCTATAAATTAATACAAAATTCCTTGAAAGCAGCTTTAGTAACACACTAAAGCTGCTTTTTTTATGCTTTTTATATATTCATAAGGGCTAAAATCACCTAATTATGAAATATCATGTGAGAAAAATGATTTTTTCGATAAAACCTTACAACCAAAATGAATTATAAAGTGTCATGTGTATGTATAATATCTTGATATGAGAAAATCTTACTGTGCCTGAAATGAAAAATATCAATAAACTCACCTACCTTTTTACTTTTTCTTCTTTGATTATGCTATTTGCTTCTTGTGATCAATGGGAGAATGTTCCTGACTTTGACGTAGAGGTAATTGAAGGTGTTAGGCCTATATACGCTACTGAAAGTGAAGCGGAAGTAAAAAGCTTAGCCTCTAGAAATATTGAAAACCCTGGAAAAATTTATGTGGTTAATGATTATTTGTTGGTAGTAGATGAATTAAAGGGATTACATATTTTTGATAATAGAGATTCCGAAAATCCAATTAACATTGGTTTTATTCAAATTGCAGGAAGTACAGATTTAGCCATAAGAGACAATATTTTATATGCAAACCAGGCAAGTGATCTACTGGCTATTGACGTCACTAATCCACAAAATATCAAATTAGTTTCAACAGTAAAAAATGTATTTCCTTTTGCCTCCCAGTATCCTCCGCAAAACGGTACATACTTTGAGTGCCCTGATCCGGCCAAAGGTCTGGTAGTAGGGTGGGAGCCAGCTACATTAAACAATCCTGAATGCTATAAATAAAATAGAAACAACATGACATTACAAATGAATTCTATGAAACACATGAAGGGCCTGGTGCTATTGCTTTTATGCATGCTTGCCCTGGCATTTTTCCTATCAGGATGTGGTATGGATAATGATGAAGGCCTATCTGGTGAAGGAAAAGGTGGTTCCTTAGCCCGATTTACCTTTTTGAAAGGTTACTTATATGTGGTAGATGAAAGCACCTTAAAAACATTTGATATTAGCAACCCTGATAATCCAGAATTAGTGGGAACAACAGAAGTTGGATCAGGTGTTGAAACAATTTTCCCATATGAAAATTATTTGTTTATTGGAACGCAATGGGGCATGTTTGTTTATTCAGTAGAAGATAATCCAGTACCTATCTTCTTATCAAATTTTGAGCATTCTTTTGCTTGTGACCCGGTAGTGGTTTCAGGCAATACAGCATATGTTACTTTAAGAAGCGGCACTACATGCCAAACCGGAACTGATAGGTTAGAGATAATTGATGTTCAAAACTTAAGGAACCCCACCCTTAAAAACACTATTAGTATGATCAATCCTCATGGATTAGCCGTAAGCGATACCATTTTATTTGTTTGTGAAGGTGACTACGGATTTAAAGTTTTTAATATTAAAGAAAAATGGAACCCAGTGTTAATTGCCAACTTAGATAGTATTCCCAGCTATGATGTAATAGCCAACTATGGAAGGAAAGAGTTAATAATAACAGGGAAAGAAGGGATATTTCAGTATGATTATAGCAATCCATATGAACTCAGTCAGATTAGTAAAATTTTAAGCTTGCCAGCTGATGAGGAATAATTTAGTAATTATACTCCTGATTGTTTGTGCATATCCAACATTTGGGCAATCGCAGTTTGATAGCTTAAATGATGATAGTTTTAAACCAAGCATTATTATACAGGTTTCAGGTACAAGTTTTTTCGAAAATTACAATTCAATTGATGTTGGAGTCTTAAAAGATATAAATTCAAAATCGGCTATTGGTTTAGAAATAGGTTATATTTTTAACTTTTTTTCTTTCAATCAAGATGAAAGAAAGGCTGATTGGTTCAATAATGTCAATGGCTTTAAGGTTTATTTTCAATATAGATTGTACCTCAATAATATTAGCGAGTATATCACAAACTCTCGAACTTTTTTTGAGTTTGAGCCTGGCCTATTTATCATGAATTACGACTCAGAGAGAATCATTGGTTATCAGTGTAATGACGAATTTGGTGATTGTTTATATTATCGTTATTTTAATTCTAATGTGAATCGGTTTGTACCAAGGTTTAATATGAAAATAGGTAAAATTTATGATTTTGACCCAATTAATATCACCATTTTTGGTGGAGTGGGCTTCAGTCATGTAATTGATAAGTCTAATATTCCTACAGATCCTGAGCCAGATAAATACTTTTATAAAAGTGGAGAGATGAATAATGATTTATCTGCGGGAACCAGCTTAAACCTTAGGGTAGGAGTGCAAATTGGGTTTAGATTTTAAAATCATTTAGCTTATAAATTCCAATTATCCTTTTGGGATTCAGATCTCTGAATGCAACATTTAACCAATAAAAAAGGCTTAAAGTGAAAACTTTAAGCCTTTTGACAAATAGGTTATTGATTGTTATTTCGTTCGCATATGTATATCTCTTTGCGGGAATGGAACTTCAATATCATTAGCATTAAAAGCATTATTAATGGCTTCCATATTTTCCCAATAAACTGGCCATTGGTCTGCTGTAGCTGCCCAGCATCTGGCACTTAAATCTAAAGAGCTATCTCCAAATGCGGAAAATCTCACAACGGGAGCCGGGTCTTGTAATATTCTTTCATCTTTTGCAAAAGTATCTAGAATAACCTGTCTTACTTTTGCTATATCAGAGCCATAAGCAACACCTATGGCCAAATCAACTCTACGAGTCTCCTTCTCATTTAAGTTAGTAATGTTGGAATTCGCTAAGGAGCCATTAGGCATTACTACTAGTTTGTTATCAAAAGTTCTTACGTGGGTATGTAGAATGTCTATTTTTTCAACAACTCCTAAATGTCCCTGAGCATCTATTATGGAATCCACCTTGAATGGTTTAAATATTAAGATTAAAATCCCACCTGCAAAATTAGATAAACTACCTTGTAGGGCTAAGCCTATGGCTAAACCTGCAGCTCCTAAAACACCTAGAAGTGCAGCTATTTGGAAATCAAGATTTTGAGCAATTATTAATACTAACGCAATGTAGAGTATAAATTTTATTAAGTAAGATAGAAAATGATCTAATGAGGGTTCTATATCCCATTTCACAAAGCCTTTGTGGGCTGCTTTCATTACATAATTGATAACAACTTTACCAACAATGAATATGACTATCACCTTTAATAAAGCAAATCCAACTTCAATTCCTGTTGTATAAATAGTATCTAATGTTTCCGGATCTAAATTTTCAAACATATTTTTATTTTTAGTGTATAATTAAAATTTAAAGGTCAATTCTATTATTATTTTACTGATTAGTGAGAATTATGTTCCATAAATGTAAGTTGATACATTCAATCAATCAAAAATACCGAGTAAAATTAAACTTGGTTTTATTATATTTCAAAAGAGGGGCAAAAAAAAAAGTAGAGTTTTAAGGCTCTACTTTTTTAATATGGAAAAATAAATCTATTATTTTTCTCCAAGATATTTTTCAAATGGAACATGTGGTAGATCAAATGCATGCGCTACTGCATCGTAAACTACATCTCCTTTGATAATATTAAGTCCTAATGATAATTCTCGGCTATCCTGACAAGCCTTTACCCAACCTTTATTAGCTAATTGCATCGCATACGGAAAGGTAGCATTGGTTAAAGCTAAAGTAGAAGTATAAGGTACAGCACCTGGCATGTTAGCTACACAATAATGTACGATGTCATCTATAATATAAGTAGGATCCTGGTGAGTTGTTGGCTTGCAGGTTTCAATACAACCTCCCTGATCTACTGCTACATCTACCAAAACAGTGCCTGGTCTCATCTCTTTCAGCATGTCTCTGGTAATTAAGTGAGGAGCCTTAGCACCCGGTATCAATACAGCACCCACAATAAGGTCAGAAACCTTAATCATTTCTCTAATATTGTATTCGTTAGACATGAAAGTGTTCACGTTAGCTGGCATTACATCATCCAAATAACGTAATCTTGGTAAGTTAACATCCATTATGGTAACATCAGCTCCCATACCTGCAGCCATTTTAGCAGCATTAGTTCCTACTATACCGCCACCTAATATTAATACTTTAGCAGGCCTTACTCCTGGTACACCGCCTAATAAGATTCCTCTACCTTTTAATGGTTTCTCAAGGTATTTAGCCCCTTCCTGGATAGACATTCTACCAGCAACTTCGGACATAGGAATTAATAATGGTAAGCTTCTGTCTGGTTTTTCCACTGTTTCATATGCCAGGCAAATAGATTTACTTTTGATCATTGCATGAGTTAATGGCTCATATGAGGCAAAGTGAAAATAAGTGAATAATAATTGATCTTCTTTAATCAAGCTGTATTCTGCTTCAATAGGCTCTTTCACTTTCATTATCATTTCCGCTATAGCGTAAACGCTTTCAATATCAGGAAGCATTTGTGCACCGGATTCAATATATTCATCATCTATAAAGCCACTACCTTCGCCTGCAGTACTTTGGACATATACTGTATGCCCTGCTTTTACAAATTCTTTTGTGCCCGCCGGAGTTAATGCTACCCGGTTTTCGTTATTTTTGATTTCTTTAGGTACACCAATGATCATAATTGTACAATTTTTAATTTCTAATTATTGGCAAATATAATTAAGTAAGTACAATAAATATGGAATGGGGAGTTTTTTTTAACTAATTGAAAATGAAGTTTTTCTAATCAATTTAATATTTTATTTTGATACAATTCAGCTATTTAATATTTGGTAAAATATTGTATTGACAAAATGTTAAATTGCAATTAATTATTTCTACGAGGTCAATAAATTTATAATATCACCTAAGAATAATTTCAGGGTTTGAAACCCTGATCATTTTGGTTATTTTTGTTGAACTTACTTTTAAAGTAAGTTTGTATTTTATCAATAAAAGGCATTCTAAATGGCAAATACTAATAAATCAGATAATGTAAAATTAAAGATTGATAAACAGGAAATCCTAAAAGATTACCAAGTGGCTTGCGAAAGTCGTCAGGCTAGTTTAATGGGTAGGAAGGAAGTGTTTATGGGTAAAGCCAAATTTGGCATATTCGGTGATGGTAAAGAAATAGCCCAAATTGCTATGGCAAAAGCCTTTAAGAATGGTGATTTTAGGTCAGGCTATTATAGAGATCAAACTTTTATGTTTGCCATTGGTGAACTAACTATACAACAATATTTTGCTCAACTATACGCTCATACTGATGTAACTGCAGATCCCGCTTCTGCAGGTAGGTTAATGAATGGTCATTTTGCTACCAGAATGTTGGATGAGGCTGGTCAATATACTGATCTCACAAAATCTAAAAACAGTTCCTCTGATGTTTCGCCTACAGCGGCACAAATGCCAAGGTTATTAGGCTTAGCCTTTGCATCTAAATTATTTAGAGAAAATAAAGCACTTAATAAAAAAGAATTTCAAAAATACTCAATCAATGGAAATGAAGTAGCCTTCGGAACCATAGGTAATGCTTCCACCAGCGAGGGTATGTTTTATGAAACCATTAATGCGGGGGGTGTATTGCAGGTACCTATGTTGGTATCTATATGGGACGATCATTATGGAATATCTGTGCCACAAGAATTTCATACCACCAAAGGAAGTATTTCTGAAGTGTTAGCTGGCTTTCAGAGAAACAAGGATAAAAAAGGTTATGAAATGTATACTGTGAAGGGATGGGATTACGAGGCTTTAATTGATACCTATCAAAAGGCAGCGAAAGTTTCGAGAGAAGAACATGTACCAAGTTTAGTACATGTTACTGATCTAACCCAGCCACAAGGCCATTCAACAAGTGGTTCCCATGAAAGGTACAAATCAAAAGAAAGATTAAAATGGGAAGCAGATCATGACTGCTTAGTTAAATTTAAAACATATATTCTCGATAAAAAGATAGCTACTGAAAAGGAATTAGAATCCATTGAGGAAGAGGCTAGGAAATATGCTAAGGAAGCAAAAGAAGCTGCCTGGAAAGCTTTTATAGTAGATATAAAAAATGAGCAAAAAGAGGCTATACATTTATTGACAAAATTAGCAGATACTAATGAGGGTATCAACCAAATCATTCAGGATCTTAAATCGGTGATGAATCCGCTAAGGTTAGATGCAATAAAAGCAGTAAAAAAGTCTTTACGATTAGTGGTTGGTCATAACAGCGAAGCTAAAACCAAATTAGTTAACTGGTTAAATGCTATCGATGAACAAAATGAGGAACGTTTTAGCTCTCATTTGTACTCACAATCGGATAATTCGCCACTTTCAATAGAGGTGATAAAGGTAGAGTATGATAGTGACGCTAAAAAAGTAGATGGAAGGGAAGTACTACAGGCATGCTTTGAAGCCGCTCTGACAAGGGATCCAAAAATTATAGCTTTTGGTGAAGATGTGGGTAAAATTGGTGATGTTAATCAGGCATTTGCAGGTTTGCAGGAAAAATTTGGGGATAACAGAGTAATGGATACAGGAATTAGAGAATGTACCATACTCGGACAGGGAATTGGAGCCGCATTAAGAGGATTAAGACCTATTGCAGAAATTCAATATTTAGATTACTTATTATATGGGATCCAAATTTTATCTGATGATTTAGCCTGCTTGCAATATAGAACAAAAGGTGGGCAGAAGGCTCCATTAATTATTAGAACGAGAGGCCATAGGCTGGAAGGAGTT
>JBBSPJ010000096.1:0-12354 GCA_038258905.1 Cytophagales bacterium | reverse complement strand
TACAAGGTATATCTCAGAAATAGCAGGGTCTTTTTCTGAGCAATCGGCTAGTTTACCCGGTAACCCGGAACCACTCATTACATTCTTCCGTTGCACCATTTCTCGTGCCTTACGCGCTGCGTGACGTGCCTGAGCTGCTAAAATAACCTTTTGAACGATCATTTTGGCTTCTCTTGGGTTTTCCTCTAAGTAATTTTGTAGCACTTCAGAAACACATGTCTCTACTGCTCCCATTACATCAGAGTTACCTAATTTCGTTTTTGTTTGCCCTTCAAATTGCGGCTCTGCAACTTTTACAGAAATAATAGCGGTAAGACCTTCACGGAAATCGTCACCAGCTACTTCAATTTTTTGCTTATCCAGTAAGCCCGATTTATCTGCATAGGTTTTTAATGTACGGGTTAATGCTCTCCTAAAACCGGAAACGTGGGTACCACCTTCATAGGTGTTTATATTGTTTACATAAGAAACAACATTTTCTGTGTAGGAAGTATTGTAATTCAGACCTACTTGCACAGGAACGCCATTTTTTTCACCCTCCATATAAATAGGGCTTGGAATAAGCTTCTCACGGCTGGAATCTAAATATTCTACAAATTCGGTAAGTCCGCCTTCGCTTAAGAATACTTCGCCTATAGATTCACCTTTCTCATCTTTTTCTCTATGATCAGAGAGTTCAATTTTGATACCCGCATTCAAAAATGCCAACTCCCTCAAGCGGGTAGCTATGGTTTCATACTTAAACTCGTTTAATAAAAATATAGAGGCATCTGGTATAAAGTGTATTTTAGTACCTGTTATATCTGTTTCACCTACAGGAGCTACCGGACCTTTTGGGATACCGATTGAATATTCCTGCTCATAAATTTTACCGTCACGACTGTAAACTGTGGCTTTAAGATAGGTAGAAAGCGCATTTACTACAGAGATACCTACCCCGTGCAAACCACCTGATACCTTATAAGTATCTTTATCAAATTTACCACCGGCATGAAGTACGGTCATTACTACCTCTAGGGCAGATTTACCTTCCTTCTCGTGCATGTCAACAGGAATACCTCTACCATCATCTGTAACAGTAATAGAGTTATCTTCATTAATTTCTACTTTAATGGTGGTACAATAACCAGCCATTGCCTCATCTATGGAGTTATCTACAACTTCCCAAACCATGTGGTGAAATCCTTTAACTCCGATATCACCAATATACATGGCAGGTCTTTTTCTTACCGCTTCTAAGCCTTCTAAAACGGTAATATTACCTGCTGAATAATCTTGATTGTTCTTATCTTTTTGTTTACTCATAATTCTTTTACCAAAAGGTCAAAAATAGGCTTTTTAAATGGATTTTGATAGTTTCGATAAGCTTTTTTATAAGTAAAAATAAACTTTCGTCTTTATTTAGATGTCACGGATGATTTAGAAGATTTATTCTTAAACTATTAGATTATAGGTATTTGAATTTTACGAATTAGGGTACACCTTTTAGTGGGGCACACCCGCAGTAATACTTGTGACAACTAGCTATTCATTTTCGTGATTTGAGTTACAAAGACTTAAACTTTAATTTATAACTGTGCGATTCTCTTGATAGGATACAAAACTCACTAAAAAACATAAGGTTTTATATTGAAATTGTTTGAGAATACTGTAAAACTATTTCGGAATAATCAGGGCTTAAAAAATGAAAAGAAAATTTTTGAAAATATACTATTTTGAGGAAACTATATATTTCAAATAATTAAATGTAATCTAGATTTAATCAGAATTATTTGCAATTATTTATTATTAACTATAAATTTAGTTGATAATAAATAAGTATGAAAAACCTAAGTATTTTAGCAGTATTGCTAATAGTATCCTTTCAAAATTTTGCTCAACGAGGCCCCTACAAATTTTACAGTGAAGAAGATTCAATACGTTATAGGCACTTTAGTCTAAGCTTAAGTCAAGGGCAGTCAGTGTCAGTACAGGATGGCAAGGTTGTTTTAAAACTTGTCGACAGCAGCTATATTGACTCAAAAATTCCTAGAGATTCCGCTATTTCAGAATTGAGAAAAATTCCAAAATTTCAGTTTTCTCAGCATTCCCCAAGCCCGGGCTTTGTTAAGTATAATGCTTTAATGAATAGTGGAAGAAAGGACACTATCACACAACTTTCATTCTCTGAGGAAGAAGTGAGTAAATTACCCATATTTCAGATATTAAAATGCAAAAATCTAAAAGAAATTGAATTAATTGGCTCATCTTTTCAAAAATTACCTTGGCTTTTAAACTGGAAAATTTTTGGTTTAAACAACTTGAAAAAAGTGACCATCTATAACTATTATCATAAAAAACCATTTCGTTTTACAAAAAATAGAAATATCACACAATTAGTTTATCGTGATAGTCCTTACGCACCCGTTGCTGAAAATTTATGGAAACTAAAAAATCTAGAGCAAATAGATTTAGTGAGGAATGACTTTCGCTTTACCACAAACTTAAATCTCCAGATGCTTAAAAAGCTTAAAAGTGTTAATCTATCTAATAATGCGATTTTAATCAAAAATCTTGCGCGAGACACTGTAGAGAGTTTATCTCAATTAATACTTTCATTTAACCAATTAGAGGCTGTGCCTAAAGAAATTGGCTTTTTCCCTGAGCTTAAAGAGCTCCAGTTAGCTGAAAACCAGATAAAAAGTGAAAATATTGATCCTGCTATTGGTTCATTAAAAAAACTTGAAATGCTATCATTTTACAAAAACAACCTGACGGAAGTGCCAGGTTACTTCTTCAATTCACCACATTTAATAGAGTTCGATATTTATTATAATAAAGTAGAAAAAATACCCGAAAAATTAACTCAGTCAGTAAAATTGGAAAGGTTATTTTTAGCCAACAACAGAATTTATCAAATTCCTGAAAATATTGGTAATCTAAAGCAATTAAAAGAGCTTTACCTTCACCATAATCGTATTTCCTATCTCCCTGAAAGTATTAAACAGTTAAGTAAATTAACCGATTTTCATGTTCATAATAATTACCTGAAGGCATTCCCTTCTTGCGTATTATCTTTTAGCAATCTGGAAGATTTAGATATTTCTTTTAATGAGATTCATACCATTCCGCAAGAAATAACTTCTTTAAATGACTTAAAATATCTGTGGGTAAGAGGAATTACTTTTGATGCCGGGTCCAGGGAAGAAGCTGAATCGATTAAACAAACTTTGGAAAAACTACAGAAGCAGGGAGTCAAAGTAAGTTTTGATTTAGAGCCAGAAAACTAATAGATCCATTTACCAATTTATGGATCTAATTTTGTGCCCCTCCAGATATTCATTACACTTACTAAAGGGCTTAGAGCCGAAAAAACCTCTGTGTGCTGCAAAGGGTGACGGGTGTGGCGATTCGATGACAAAATGCTTACTCCGATCAATTATAGCTCCTTTCTTCTGAGCATAGGCTCCCCAAAGAATGAAAACTACTTTCTCCTTATTGTCAGAAATTAATTGAATAACAGCATCGGTAAACTCCTCCCAGCCTTTATTTTGGTGCGAGCCCGGTGATTTAGCCGCTACAGTTAAGGTGGCATTTAATAGCAAAACACCTTGTTCAGCCCATCTGCTCAAGTCACCATTCGGTGGCATAGGTTTCTGCAAATCAGCTTTCCGTTCTTTAAATATATTGAGTAAAGAGGGGGGCATAGGCACCCCGGGATTCACAGAAAAACTCAACCCATTGGCCTGGCCCGGCCCATGGTAAGGATCCTGTCCCAGGATAACTACTTTTACGTCATCATAAGTACACTTAGAAAAAGCATTAAATATATTTTTGCCCTCAGGGTAAATGATTTTATTTTTATTCTCCTCCTTAACAAATTTTACCAATTGGATGAAATAGGCTTTACTAAATTCATTTATCAAATGATCTTTCCAACTTGGATGAATTTTTACGTCTGTGGGTACCTTCATAAGTTCAAAAGTAAAAAATATTTTATCAGATTGTAATTTTATAAACTATATGATTTATATAATCGTTAAAAAGATTATATATTTATATCATGGTTAAACTCATTACCAAGGGCATAAGCGTAAGCATTGAAACAAACTACCAACCGGAATACTCTAGTCCTGTGCAGTTTCACTATGTTTTTACTTACAAGGTTACTATTGAAAATAAAAGTGACCAAACTATTCAATTATTAAGAAGGCAATGGTTTATTCACGATGCTGGAACCACCCAAAAAGAGGTGGAAGGGGAAGGTGTTGTAGGTCAACAGCCTGTTTTAGAACCTGGCGAGGTTCACACCTACGTCTCTGGCTGCAATTTAAAATCAGCTTTCGGAAAAATGCATGGTTTTTTTACAATGGAGCGTTTGGTAGATGGCCATTTAATAGAAGTTTCAATTCCTGAATTTAATTTGGTTGCTCCTTTCAGATTGAATTAATTATTTACCCTAGACTCTAATAACCTTTGAATTTTTTCCTCATTAAAGAATGGCTTGCCTATTTCCATTTAAAAACAGATGAGCACTCTCTTCACTCACCATTTTTTTTCAATTTCTATTTAAACGTTATTCGTGGTAATACTGAGAGTTCTGAGTTTAAAGAGATAGAAAATAAACGTTCTGAACTCAAACTATCCAAATATAAGATTCAACTTAATGACCTGGGAGCCGGATCCAAAACCACTAAATCTACGGAAAGAGCCATTGAAGATATAGCGAAAAACAGTTTGTCATCAGCTAAATTTTCGCAATTATTATACAGAATCATTCTGAAATTCCAATTTACAGAAATAGTAGAGTTGGGTACCTGTTTAGGCATTAATACGGGTTATATGGCCTCTACTAATCCGAAAAGTAAAATTGTTACTTTTGAGGGTGATAAAAATTTATTAGATTTTGCAGAAGAGAATTTAAAAAGCTTTACTAACATTCAATTTATATTAGGCAATATTAATAAAACGCTTCCAGAGTTTTTGAACCAACAAAAAAATAAAATTGATTTAGTTTATATAGATGCTAACCATACCTACGAAGCTACTATCAACTATTTCCATCAGCTTCTCTCCCATCATCACCCCAATTCAATATTCATATTAGATGATATTCACTGGTCGGCCGGCATGAGAAAAGCCTGGGAAGAAATAAAACAACATGAAGCTGTTACAAGCTCTATCGATATTTTTGATGCTGGCCTGCTATTTTTCAATCCCGATTTTCAAAAGCAACACTATATTCTTAGTTTTTAGAGGCAGATTTTCTATGAGCGCTTTTTAGGCTGCATCAGTATAAATAACTCCCTACCCTCTCTCTGAGGAATAGAATTATAGGCTGTTTCCATCTTTAACACATTAAATTGCTCTTTAAAAAGATTCGTGTATTCTTCCTTATCGCCTCCAAATGGCGGATGATCATCAAAAAGTGGGTCATTGAACAGAAGGCCTGTTAAACAACCACCAAGAGTGATTATTTCATTCATTTTGACTACATATTTAGCTCTTAATTTAGGGTTGAGGGCACAGAAGAAGGTTTGTTCAATTACGATGTCAAAAGAACGATCCAAATCAAAAAAATCCAGTTGCAATAATTGCTCTTGAGGAAAATCAGGATTTTCAATAGCAAATTTCTTTAAAGGAAGTTCAGAAAGATCCAACAAATACACATTTTTAAATCCATTTTTCCATAAGTAAGCTGCCTCATAAGCATTGCCACAGCCGGGAATCAGAATGCTAAGAGATTTATCTTCAACCTGCTCCATAAAATGGGTAATTGCCGGGGCTGCATAACCTATATCCCATCCTGTTTGATCGGATAAATATCTTTGTGTCCAGTAAGATTCATTTAACTCCATTAGCTTAGTATTTTTAAATGTTTAAATTTGCGAATTAAATTTAAACGATAATTTTACGTTATTAGTCGTTAAATATTAAAGGTACATATTAAAATAAGGTAATAATTTCAAATAACATTATAAAATCATGTCAACGGAAACACCTAAAAATACCTCACCAGCATACAAAAAGCCCAATAACGGCTCTAACAAAAAAGCTATCATCATTGCATTTATCATTATAATTGCAGCCGTAGTAGGTATTAAATTTTACCTTGATGAAGTAAATAAAAATGAAGAGCTGCAAGAGGAGGTGGATAAAACCTCCAAGGAACTTAATGAGATCAGCGTTCAACTAGATCAAAAAATTAAGGAGATTGAGGCCTTAGGGGGTGACGTTACGGAGTTAAAATTAATTAGAAGTAATCTGGAAGGAGAAAAAGAGGAGTTGAAACAATCTAACAGATGGGCTGCTAATGAAATTAAAAAGTATAAGGATAAAGTGGGTGGCTATGAAGAGCTTTTGAATCTGCAAGATGAAAAGATTAAAAAGCTGGAAGATATAAATCAGGAATTGCTCACTGAGAATACCACGCTAAAGACGGAGAAAAATGTATTGAACGATAGTATATCAGATCTTAAAAACCGCAGAGAAGAATTAGTGAGTAAAGTAGAACTAGCCTCCAGAATAAAAGCAGAGAATATTAAAGTGATGGCGGTAAACAGCAGAGGTAAAGAAAGAGAAGATGAGTTCAGACCTCGACATATCGAGCAATTAAAAGTAACATTTAATTTAGCTGAAAATAATGTAGCTCAACCAGAGGGTAAAAATATTATTCTACGCGTTATCAACCCACAAGGCAATGCTTTATTTGATGTTTCTACTGGTTCCGGATCTTTTATGATTAATGGTAAAGAAATGTTTTACACAGCTCAGCAGGAGATATTGTTTGATAATACACAACAAAGGCTTTCCTTTTTATACGACAGAGGGGAAGATTATGAAGAAGGCGTTTATTCAGTGGAATTATATTCAGACGACTATGTAATTGGTAAAACTAGTTTTGAAGTGAAATAAATTATAAAACCTTATTAAAAAGGCTTAAAATATTCAAAATGAATATTTTAAGCCTTTTTTTATGCCTGAATTCGGAGGATAATCCAACACTCTGTGGAACTTGCCTCCAATACAATGTTACTGGAAATTATCGTAATTTATTGATTATCATATATTTAAATATATTGTTATCGATTTGGTACCATAATAGCATTATTACTATTAATGTTTGAAAACGATAAATTAACGCTAAGGAGAAAAATTGTTTTATCGCTTGGTTTACTAGTTGGCGCAATGATATTAATTTTTGCTCAATTTAGAGGGATCAAAGCAAAACCAGAAAAAGATGTAGAAAATAACATGATTAAAAACGAAAGGATTCAACCTGATTTAAGGGAAATAAGGGATGTTAAAAATGTAAATGACAGTTCAAAAACTAGAGGTGAAAACAGAAATAGCAAGAATAGTGAGATTCCTGCAAAAAGCTCGAACACCAATAATAGATTATTTGAGTCAATTTAAACAAACCTTAAACTTTTAATTCAGGTAAAATAACACCTTGTTTAAAAGAAGCTGAATATTAATTTATTCATTTTTAGGCTTCTTAGCTCCCCTAATAGGGAGCTTTTTTTATTTCTAAAATTATTAGATATACATATTCAAACTATTGAAATGTATTAGGTTAAAAAGTCAATTTGAGGGTAAAAACAACAGAATGTTAATATTTAGCAACAGTTAAATAGATTAGGTAAAATATAAACGCCTGATTACCAAATCATTAAAAAAAAACAAGAAAAGGCACGTAATTGGTATTGATATCATAAACAAACTTAAAATTATAAAATTATGAAAAGGTTAATTTTAACACTCGGACTTGTAGTAGCTGTAGTTTTAGTTTCATTTGGACAAACCACTGAACCTATGAAAAAAGAGACTAAAATGGAACAAAAGGATCCTAAAAAGATCAAATTTGAAGAAACACCAGATGCTGTTCAAGAGGCTTTCGATGATTCAGAGTATGAGGAAGAAAGCATTAAAGAAGTACATGAGGTTTCTGAAGGAATGAATAAATATTATAAAATTATTGTAGATGTTGACAGTAAAAAATGGGCTTTAAAATACGATGAACAAGGCAATTTACTTGAAACAAAAGAAGCTAAATAATTGAAACCAATTCACTATAATTAAAACCAAGAAAACTCTCTTTAACCGGAGAGTTTTTTTATTTAATGCAATATCATACTCCTCTTTCACCTCTCTATTTCAATTCTCAAATATCTCACTTGTTTTTTAAGATTATATATAGTCAGGTTTATTTTATCTACAATAGAATTTATATTATCTGTATTAATAAGTATATTTGTGACGAAAATATTATAGCCCTACTCTAGAAATTCATTGTGGAAAAATTTATGAAATTATTAGTTATTGATGATGACCCGGCATTCAATAAAATGTTGACTAGCTTTCTGCTTAAGAAAGAATATGACGTGAAATCAGCACATTCCCCCAACTCAGCTCTAGAGTTATTAAAAGAAAATACCTTTGATTTGGTTTTAACAGATTTCAAATTACCAGGTATGAATGGAATCCAACTGATGCAGGAAATAAAAAAGCAGTATAATAATATACCTGTTATATTAATAACGAACTATTCCGACATTAGAACTGCAGTTAACTCTATTAAATTAGGTGCCTTCGAATTTGTCACTAAACCAGTAATACCTGATGAATTATTAAAAACCATAGAAAAGGCATTTCAAACAAAAAAAGAAAATAACCTTCCGGACACACCAAATACCATCCTTAAAAAAGAATCTCAAAATAAAATCCCTGTATTTATTGTAGGTAAAACACCTCAATCTTTAGATTTATGGCATTATGTAGATGTGGTAGCTCCAACCAAAATGAGTGTATTAATTCTTGGTGAAAGTGGAACAGGAAAGGAATATGTAGCTAATATTATTCACCACAAAAGTGCTCGAGCTAACAAGCCCTTTGTGGCAATAGATTGCGGGGTACTTTCTCGGGAACTTGCAGGAAGCGAATTATTCGGTCATATGAAAGGCGCTTTCACAGGTGCCTTGCAAGACAAAAAGGGCCAGTTTGAGGTAGCAGATGGCGGTACTTTATTTTTAGATGAAATAGGGAATTTACCATACGAAGTACAAGTACAACTTTTAAGGGTTTTGCAGGAGAAGGTAATTAAACCAATAGGTGGCACGAAGGAAATACCGGTTGATGTGCGCATTATTGCTGCGACCAATGAAAATTTAACGCAAGCTAAAAATAGCGATGAATTCCGTACCGATTTGTATCACAGAATTAATGAATTTGAACTAACTGTTCCTCCACTGAAAAACAGATTGCCAGATATGGAGGAATATTGTGATTTTTTTATTGCTGAAGCAGCAGTAGAATTGGATAAAGAGATTAAACCCTTGAGCGAAAATGTATTAAGTCTTTTTAAGAATTATGACTGGCCCGGTAATTTACGTGAACTTAAAAATATTTTAAAAAGAGCGGTTTTATTATGTAATGAGGAGTCTATTGATTTGAAACATTTACCTGAAGGCTTTAAAATAAAAGATGATTTATTACAATTAAATAATCAAATTCCAGAAACCCAATTAACTGAAAAGGTAATTACTCAAAAAGTAGATAATCAAAACCTAAAAGAAATACATAAAAATCAGGAAATTGAAACCATTAATAAAGTATTGAGTGATGTTAAGTTTAATAAGTCAATGGCTGCTAAAATTCTAAATATTGACAGATCTACCTTATACAAAAAGATTAAAGAATATGGGATTGATGCTTAATTTGATTTAACTCAACTTGGATTTTTTTCAATAAAGGCATAATAATTTCTAGTTCCTCCAAGACTCTTTTTTCATTATTTTTTCCTGCATATAATTCTATACTTAATAGATCCTCACTTAATTTATTGTATTGAATTTGTTCCAGTGTTGATTTTAATTGATGGCAAATTTGCTCTATGTGATCTAAATCTTTTCGATCCATCGCTACCATGAGTTTATTAATTTTCAAGGAATAATTGTCAACAAAAGTCTGAACTAATTCCTGATAAACCTCAGAATCATTATTAGCAAATTGTTTTAAATAGTTAGTATTTATAAGTTCACTCTCTTTCTTATTAAGGGAGCTTTCATCATCCAAATGAGCATGTATTTTTAAGCTTTTAGGTTTTACATTTTTACAATGAATGGAAAGCATCTCCATAATGTCAAATTTTGAAAAGGGTTTAGTGAATACATCATCAAAGCCACTTTGTAGGTATTTTTCCTTCTTGTTATTTTGGATATGTGCTGTTAAGGCTACAATTGGAAGTTTATAACCTTGGGATTTACAGTACTTCATAAGGTCCTCACCACTTTTACCGGGTAGGTTAATGTCCGTTATTATAAGATCAACATCTGGACTAGCATCTAAAAAGCTAATAGCCTCTTCAGCATTATAGAATTGAGTTACTTTTTCTGCACAGTGCTTCAAAGATTCCTCTAATAGTTGGGCATTCATTAAATCATCTTCAATTACCAAAATATGTATAGGGTAAAACACATCTTTATCAGTTAGAGCTGCCTTAGTGGGCATGAATTCATTCAGCCTTTCAGTGGAACATGGCTCACAAATAGCATTAAATTTAACAGTAAAAGTAGATCCTTTTCCTAATTCACTAGCTACGGAAATTTCACCATCTATTGCCTCTACAATACTTTTAGTAATAGATAAACCTAAGCCGGTTCCTGAGGTGCCATTGTAACTGCCGGAGGTTCCTTGCTGAAACTGCTCAAATATTTGATCAAACTCTTCTTTCTTAATGCCTTTTCCAGTATCAACTACTTCAATTACTATTTCACAATCATCATTTTCTAAAATTGAGTTTTCAAATTTTACATGAATATATCCATCATCTGTAAATTTAATAGCGTTGCTTATTAAATTCATCAATACCTGCTTAATCTTAAATAAATCTGAGAGGAAGATATTCGATTGCAAAAACTCTGAAATAGTAAATTGCAATTTTATACTAGACATGTTAATACTTTGTTGAAATACCAATTCTAACTCTTCCACAAGCTGCGGCACAAAAACAGGCCCTTTATTAATAGTAAGCTTACCAGCATCAATTTTTGCCTGGTCCAATATATTATCAATTAACTCTTGAAGATATATGTTGGATTGAGCTATAGCATTCATGAATTTCTTTTGATCTTCACTCAAATTTGAAGTTAACATTAGGTTTGAAAAACCAATGATACTATGCAAGGGGGTTCTAATTTCATGGCTCATTTTGGAGAGAAATTCTTCTTTAACCTTTGCAAACTCTTCAGCCTTTTTCTTTTCTTCTTCTAATTGCTTTCTGTAATGGGTAGCACGTGTTACATCTCTTACAATTAGGAAAATAAAAATACTACTTAAAGCAATTCCTATACCACCAATATAATAAAGCTCTCTGGTTAACTCTTTAGCTTCAATCCTGGCTGAATTCCTTTTTTGAAAGTTTTTGATCTGCTCCTCTTGCTTTAATTCTGTAATAAGATTCTTAATGATTCCAATAAACTGCTCATCTTGTTTTATTAACTCCATTTCTACAGCATTTAATCTATCCTGCATATCAATCTCCTCGGCCATCACATCAGAAAGTATACTTTTTACTGTAAATAAGGTGGTATCTTTAAAGTAATCTCTGATTATACTTGTATCTATTGAGTAATCAAGCGTGTAATCTATCCTATGATCAATGGTTTTTATTGTGTCGTATTGTAAATTTTCTTTACCAAATAATTTTCTAAAAAAACCATTTACTCCTTCATAATCGTCAGATTTTATAATTACTTCCTTTTTTTCATAAGGTTCGAAATTCTCTACAATCTTCTCATTTTTCTGTAATTTTTTCTCAATATAAGCTGTGTCATTTATCTGTTTGCTTATTCTGTTTAGTGCTTCATTGGTAAATAAAGCATTCAATTTTTGTTTCTTAATTCTAAAAAAGGATTTTAAGTATCGGTTTTTCTCAACTAAAGTATTTTGAAGTGAGTCCAACCGTTGTTTTTGGGTGCTATCTTCCGCTAACAAAGATTCTAACTCTTCAACTTTATCTTTTACATCCGCAATTCTATTATAATAAAGTTTTTCACTTTCATTATTATTGGTAAAAATAAACCCCTTAAAAAAATTATCCGCTTCCATAATCTCTTGAAAAAGTTCATTTATTAAGCCTATTTTGTAGTCCGGCTCATTAAATTGATTAAAAGATCTGGTTAGATTATCATAATTATTGTATCCCCAATAGAGCACAGAACCTGCTGTAATTATTATAATGGTTAATACCATCCATAATTTAGCTAATGCTGAAGTATTTCTGTTTTTATTTGGTTCGGAAGAGGTCACAATTTACTCATTTATTAGAAATATTAAAGGTAACGAAATATCAGTATAACTTTATTATAATCACTT